>JBBSOS010000164.1:0-6356 GCA_038259505.1 Candidatus Limnocylindrales bacterium
GGATGGACGGCGGCCCCTCGCGATTGATGGCCGCCATGTGCGCGTAGTAGGCGGGATATCGACCGATGCCGGCCAGCAGCAGCGTCCGGAACCGGGCTGGCTCGGTCGTCTGGAGCAGCATGTTCGTCGTCCGCTCGCGAGCCATCGTGGACCACCGATCGCCGCCTGCGGGACCGGAACTGCAGAACGAGCCGGCACCGTGCGTGGGCATGACGCGCACGCCATCGGGCAATCGGGCAAGGCGGCGCATCGACCGGAACTGCTTTTCGGTGAGTTCCTCGGTCCGGTCGTCTCCCAGGAGGTCCGTCCGACCGGCGCCTCCCACGATGAGGCTGCCGCCCGTGAGCACCGCCTCGGGTGCGCCACTGCCGTCGCTGAGGACCTGCCACGCGAGGTGCTCTGGTGTGTGCCCCGGTGTCGCCATGGCCACGAGGGCGACGCTGCCGACTGTGATCGAGGCGCCCTCTTCGACCGCGCGGTGGGCGAACCGGTAGCCACCCCGGGCCGGAACCACGATCTCGGCGCCCGTGGCGGCACGGACCTCGAGGGCTCCCGTCAGGTAGTCGTTGTGGACATGCGTCTCGAGCACATGCGTGATGCGCCAGCCACGCTGGTCGGCAGCGTCGAGGAAGCGTCGTGCATCACGTTGCGGGTCGATGAGCGCGGCCGCGCCATCAGACGCCACCATCCAGGTCGCGTCGCCCAACCCGGGCGTGAGGAACATCTCGATGTCCATTGGTCCTCCGGGCCGTATCACGTCACACTGTGGGAGGGGGATCCGGCTCGAGGCATCCGGGCCCTGGAGCAGGAGACATGACCATGAATCACGTTCGGATCCGACGACTGGCCGCGGGCCTTGCCCTGGGTTCGTTGCTCACAGGCTCGGTCGCATCGGCGCAAGACATCGGTCAGGTGATCGTGACCGATATCCCATCCGGAACGACCGTCGCGCTGCATGCCCCAGCCCAGCCGCAGACACAGACGGTCCCGTCCGCGGGCATCGAGATCAGGTTCTACCTCGCGGTGACCGGGGACATCGCGTCCACGCTGTCCGTGTTCGAGGCGTCGGATGAGCTTGGATTCGACATCGATGGCAGCGTCCAGGGCTCGGCGCAGGGATCCGGTGGCACACTCCTGTCGTGCACCGCCGTGTCGCACCAGGGGTATCCGGCCCGCGACTTCGTGGTGGATGTGACCGATGCCAGTGGCGCGAGCGGCATCCTTGAGTCGCGCATCGTCTACACGGGCGCTCACGTGGTGCAGGTGCAGGCGCTCGGGTCCGATGCCCAGACCGACACGGTCGACCGGTTGTTCGCCCAACTGACTTCCACCCTGGACATCCCGGCGACCGCCGGTGCCTCGCCCGCGACCGCCAGTGAGTCGCCCGCCGCAGCAGGCGCCTCGCCTGGGTCGAGTGGTGCGACGGCTGACGCGTCCATCGCGCCCCGCTGCCTCCTGCCGGTACCAGTCATGTCCGCGGCACCGGCCGGCTGACGCACGCACGTTGACGCTCCCTCCATTCGGATCCCGAAGGCGGTTGCCCGCCTGTTCCCCATGCAGAACGGATCGTACCCGATCACTGCTGGTTAGTATCCTATCGGTGTGATGCCGCTGCAGCACGGATGGGACGAACGATGACCATCCTCCTGGCGCTGCTGGCGTCAGCACTCGCCGGCGGTTTCGGCTCCATGGTGGGCATCGGTGGCGGCCTGATCATCGTGCCCGTGCTGTCGCAGATGCTGGGTTACGACATCAAGGTCGCCATCGGTGCGAGCCTCATCGGTGTCATCGCCGGTTCGATCAGCGCAGCCCCGCGGTTCCTGGCGTCAGGCCTGGCCGACCGCCGTCTGGCGGTGACCCTGCTGGTCGCGACCGTGACCGGCGGCCTGACCGGCGGCGTGACGGCCAGCTACTTCGACAGCCGCGTGCTGGCGGCGCTGTTCGCAGTGATGTTGCTCCTTGTCGCCGCCCAGATGAGCTGGCAACTGTGGCGCCCGCGGCGTGTCGACCAGGTCGGGGCGATCGAAGTGGGCGGTCCGACCATCGATCACTTCGATTCCGACTACATCGAGCCGCGCACCGGCCAGGTGGTCACCTATGGCGTGCAGCGGCTGCGTGCCGGCGCGACGCTCTCGTTCGTGGCGGGCAGTGTGTCGGGTCTCCTGGGTGTCGGCGGCGGGAGCATCAACGTGCCCACCATGAACGTCGTGATGCGGGTGCCGCTGCGAGTCGCGACGACGACCAGCACGGTCATGCTGGGCGCCACTGCCATGACCAGCGCCATGGTCAACGCGTCTGCCGGCACGCTCGATCCGCTGCTGGCGGCCCCGGTCGTCCTGGGTGTCCTGCTGGGTTCCCGCGTTGGCGCGCGGTTGTCGTTGCGCGTGCCCCAGGCCGTGCTGCAGGTCGCGTTCATCCTGGTCGCGCTGTTCTTCGCGGCGCAGACCATCGGTCGCCTGCTGTGACCGGCCGGTGACGACGCGCATCAGGGCCCCCAAACGCTGGACACGCCTCGTCTACCACGTCGGCAGCCTGCTGGGCGGCGCGGCACTCGCGGTCGCCGTGCTGCTGGAGGTCCTGGGCCGTCCGTCGAACCCGGGATCGCTCGTGGATCCGGCCGCCATCGTCGCCGGTATCGCCGGCGCCACCTCCTGGGGGTGGGCCGCGCTCGGTGTGTGGCTGGTCATCATCACCCCGGCCGTGGGCCTGATGACGACGCTCGCCGAATTCCGGGCGATCGCCGACCGACGGGCGACGCTGACGACGCTGACGGTGCTGCTGCTGCTGGCGGGCAGTCTGGTCGTCGCGCTGCTCAGGGGGCACGGGTCATGAGCCCAGGCCCGGCGCCAGTCGAGGTGCCGGGCATCGAGGTGCCGGTCGAGGCACAGGGCATCGAGGCGCTCAGCCCAGCTTGAGGGCGGGCAGGACCTCCTTGCCGAACACCTCGATGAACTCGGCCTGGTTTCGGCCGACGTTGTGGAGGTGGATCTCGTCGAAGCCCATGTCCACATAGCGCTGGATGTGTGCCGTGTGCGCTGCCAGGTCGGAGGTCATCAGCACCCGGTTGGCGAAGTGCTCCGGCCGGACGAGCTTCGCCATGGCGGCGAAGTCCTCGGGGTTCTTGATGTCCTGCTTGGGAAACGCCATGCCCCCATTCGGCCACTCCAGCACCGCCTGGTCGATGGCCTCCTGGTCGGTGGCCGCCCACGAGACGTGGATCTGGAGCATCTTGGGGGCGCCCGTCGGATCCTTGCCTACCTCCCGGGCGCCCTCCTCGAACTTGGCCCAGAGCATCTCGATCTTCTCATCGGCGGCACCGACGGTGATGATGCCATCCGCGAACTTGCCGGTCCGCTTCGCATTCAGGGGACCTGCGGTGGCGACATACACCGGTACCCGGTGCGCATCATCCGGTCGGGTATACAGCTTGGCGCTCTCGAGCGTGAAGTGCTCCCCCTTGTGCCGCACCACCTTGCCGCTGAACAGCTTCTCGATGATCTCGATGGCCTCGAACATCATCGCCGAGCGGATGCCGATCTCCGGCCACTCGCCGCCGATGACGTGCTCGTTGAGCGCCTCGCCAGCACCCAGGCCGAGCCAGAAGCGACCGGGGAACATGGCGCCCAGGGTGGCCGCTGCGTGCGCGACGACCGCGGGGTGATAGCGGAAGCCGGGGCACGTCACGGCGCAGCCGAACTTGAGGCTGGTCTGCGTACCCAGCGCACCCATGAAGGACCACGCGAAGGCCGACTGACCCTGCTGTGGCGTCCAGGGATGGAAGTGCTCGCTGACCATGAAGCCGGCGCTGAACCCGGCACCCTCGGCCTGGGTGCACCACTTCAGCAGGTCGATGGGATGGAACTGCTCGAGCATCGCGGCGTAGCCGATGGCGGTCATTGGGTGTCCTCCGAACGTGGGCTCCGTGGTCGCCCGGTGCATCCGGGTGGTCCGGACGATCGTAGCCAAAGTGGGCGCTCCGCTCGCCGGACGCAGACATCGCCCATTCCTGATGTGGCCGGGCCGCGTACCTGTATGGCTTCGTGGCCTTCACGCGGTGGTGATCGCTACACTCGGGACGAGGGTCGCACGCCCATCCGCCGGGCGCCATCGCCGGTGGTGCCAGTGCGTCGGGCCGGAGGTGCTGGATGGTGAGGAACGACGGGTCCGGCTACGATCCTGCGCGACTTTCGGCGCTGATCGAGGTGATGCGTCCCCGGCTGCAGACCGCGCACGAGCTGGTCCTTGAGACTCTGCGAGAGGGAGTCATCGGGGGCCTCCTGCCGCCCGGTACGAGGCTCCGCCAAGAAGAGCTCGCGAGCGCGTTCGACACGAGCCGGATCCCCGTGCGTGAGGCACTCCGGGTGCTGGAGTACGAGGGTCTCGTCAGTTCCGAACCCCATCGAGGGTTCACCGTCACCAGTCTCGATGCCGACGAGGTCGAGGAGATCTACGACCTGCGCACCGTGCTCGAGACCCACGCTGTACGCCTGGCGGTCCCCCTGCTCACCGATACGGATCTCGAGGAGCTCGGGATGCTGTTCGCGGAAATCATGGACGCCCCGGACGATGTGACCAGGCTCGACGCGGGCGATCGCTTCTATCAGCGGCTGTACGCAGTCACCGCGCGGCCACGGCTGGTGGGGCTGATCGGCCGTCTCCGGCGGGAGATCGCGCGGTCGCTCCGCTGGATGCGCGTGCCGTATCCGCCAGAACACCACCAGGCATTCTGGGAGGCGGTCCAGGAAGGTGATGCGGACCTCGCCGCCGAGCAACTGGCCAGCCACTACCGCAAGATCACGGCACTCCTGCGCCGCTACCTCCGCGAGGGACGCCTGGCCGGCCGCGGCCGATAGGGGGCGCACCCGGACGGCGGGCATCGGCAGCAGCGGATCAAGGTTCGGTGGCCGGGATCCCCATGGTGCGCGCCACGCTCGCCAGGCGAACGTCGTATGTCGCCAGTGAAGGCCGTTGACCGAGGCCGCGCAGAAACTCCATCGATGCCAAGTGGAGCGCGTCGAGCGTGCGGACAGCAACCGGGAACGGTTCGAGTGCGCGAGCCAGGATCGACGGTGCGAGTTCCAGGAAGCTCAGCCGTGCCGTGAGTGCCCGGATGTCATCAGCATGACTCGTGCCGAGGTCACGGGCGTTGACCCTGGTCCACAACTCATACTCAAGGAGCCGGCTGGAAACCAGCGGCCCGGAGTCCCAGAAGGTGGCGGGTGGACACCGATCCTCGGCGAACAGATACGCAAGTACGATCGACGTGTCAACGTAGATCACCGATCCGCGCGGTCCGTCGTCAACTCACCCATCAGCGCGTCCAGGCTCATGATGGGACGACGGGGTGCGAGGTCCGTCGCTGGCCCGAGGGCGGGTGTGAGCCAGCCCTTTCTGACCGCGTCCGCCAGCAACGCATCCTGGGCCGATGGGGCACGACCCTCGCGCGGCGGTATCAGCTCCGCGACGACCCGCTCTCGGTCTGTGACCAGGACTGTCTCGCCGGACGCAGCCAGCCGGACGTACTCACTCAACTGGTTTTTGAGGACCCGAAGGCCAACCGCTCGCATGCGACCAATGTAGCTTCATGAAGCTACATTGGTCAAGTAGCACTCGATCTTGGTAGGGCAAGCGCGGCGTCGGTCACTGACCTCAGGCGACGCTGCTGAACGGATCTTCGACCCGCACGCCGCCGAAGTCCATGTCGTGGCTGAGATCCTCGGAGAGAACAGTGGTACACCTGAGGCACCGCGCGGCCTCGATGATCGCGGCATCCCAGTAGGAGATCCTGAACCGCCGCCGCGTCGCCATGGCCGCCAGCGCCAGGTCCACCGTGGTCTCCTGGACCGGGAACCGCCGGAATGAATTGACAAGCCCGACAGCCTGATCGTGGGTGATCCGATCGACGCGGCTGGCTCGGGTGGCCTGGACGTAGAACTCCTGGAGCACCTGCACCGAGAGCGCCAGATTCCCCTCCTCGAGGATGGCGTTCGCTCGGGCAGCCTTGGTCTGCTCCCGCCGATCTCTCGAGATCGCGTACAGCAGGATGTTGGTGTCAGCGAACTGCACGCTCGTGGACCTCGTCGCGGGTCAGGCGGTCGGATGCCCGGAATCGCTTGATCTGCGCTTGGATCTGATGCTGTTGAGCGACCTGTCGTGCGAACGTGGGTGCGTGGTCCGAGAGTGTGCCCAGGTAGCCGGTGACCAATGCGCTCACCGATGTGCCCCGCTCTGCGGCGGCGACGCGCGCAGCCCGATAGACGTCTTCGGGCACCGTGACGGTGATGTTCTTCATGGCCTCCATGATGACACAGGCACACAGTTCCTGTGTTACACAGGTCCTCCGAGACCTCGGCGCC
>JBBSOS010000165.1:0-6326 GCA_038259505.1 Candidatus Limnocylindrales bacterium
GTCGTTGACTTTCCCACGCTCGCGTCGTCTGGCGCGCTCGCGGACATGACGCCCTACTGGGACAGCTATGCCGACAAGTCGCAGTTCCCGGACAGCTCGGTGTGGAAGTGGGACGACAAGGTCTACAACGTGCTGTCCTATACGAACCTGCTGGGCATGTTCATGAACCAGGACGCGCTCGACAAGCTTGGCATCGCCGCGCCCACGACGGTGGATGAGCTGGAAGCCGCGATGGAGAAGGTGAAGGCCGATGGGACGTATACCCCGATCGCGATGTCGGGAGTGGCGTCACCAGAAGGTGCCTGGCTGTTCTTCCCGCTCCTGCTTGGCGAGGGCGTGAACTACTGCAACCTGGATGCTCCCGCGCTCCAGACCGGTCTCGAGCGACTGAAGAAGTGGGTCGACAACGGCTGGTTGCCCCAGGACGCAGCGACCTGGGACCAGGCGGACGCATGGCAGGCATTCTTCAGCGGCAACTACGCCTTCGGGCTCAACGGCAACTGGAATCTGGGCGACGTCCGCAACAATGCGACGTTCACCATCACCACGACCCGCTACCCGGCCGGATCCCAGGGGAGCCACGTCTTTCCCGGCGGCGAGGCCATCGGCATCGGTGCCTTCTCCAAGAACCCGGACCTCGCCTGGGACTACATCACCACGGCGTGGCTGTCCAAGGAAGCCGGGCTCATCAACTTCGACGCATCGGGCCAGATCCCGACCCGGGGTGATCTCGCCGAGGACCCGGCGATCACGGGCGACCCGCTGGCACTCCCGTTCGTCCAGGCCGCGGCCGAGACCGGTGCCTGGCCACTGAACGAGAACACGGCCCAGATGCAGAACGCGATCGGCACGGCGGTCTCGGAGGTCATCTCGGGGCAGACGGCACCCGCTGACGCGGCCGCGACAGCCGCAGACGCCGTGAATGCGGCCCGTGAGGCGGGCGGCGGCAGCTGCTGAATCTGCCGACGCCAGCACGGACCCGGGGTCATTGACCTCGGGTCTGTGGTCGTTGTCGCGAGATCGCATGCGCACGAGGCAGTGACACCGATGGCATCGGCCGCTGCGTCCCGGGCATGAACCGCTCGAGTCGCCAGGAAGCGTTGCTCGGCACGTTCCTGGTCCCCGCCGCCGTACTGGCGATCGCGTTGTCGATCGCGCCCATGGTCCAGCTCGTCCGGATGTCGCTCTCCGATGTCGGGCCGACGAATCTGCTCAAGTCCTGGGAGTTCGTCGGGACCGCCAACCTCGAGGCGGCGCTGTCGAGCAAGGTGTTCTGGGACGCAGCCCGTGCAACGATCATCTTCACCGTGGTGCTGCTGGGGATCGACCTGGTCGTGGGGTTCATCGTCGCCCGGCTCCTCGCGGGCCACGAGTCCCGCCTGACGGGTGCCGTGCTGGCGCTGATGGTCCTCGTCTGGGCGCTGCCGCCGGTCGTGTCAGGCAGCATCTGGAAGTTCCTGCTCGCGGGGGACGGTGCCATCAACGCGATCCTTGGCCTGGTGGGAGTTGGCCCGGTCGGCTGGCTCAGCTCGCCCGATCTGGCGCTCTGGGCGGTGAGCCTGGTGGCCGCGTGGGCGAGCCTGCCGTTCGCGGTGCTCATCATCCGAGGTGGCCTGCTGGCCATCCCGCGTGAGATCCTCGAGGCCGCCGAGTTGGATGGTGCGAGCTCGAGGTCGCTGTCCCGTCATATCCTCCTGCCGCTGCTGCGCCCCACGCTCGCGGTGCTCACGATCCTCATCATCCTGTACGCCTTCAGGAGCTTCGACTTCGTCTACGTGATGACGCAGGGGGGCCCGGGGCGCATCACGAACACGCTCCCGTACCTCGCCTACCAGACGTCGTTCAAGACGTTCTCGTTCGGCTCGGGTGCTGCTGTCGCGGTGCTCTCGTTGCTGGTGGTGGCCCTGCTGGCGATCCCATACGTGGCCAGCCTGCGTCGCGAGGAGCAGGCGTGACGCACGCTGGCAGCCGATGGCGCATCCCGCTCGTCGCGGTGCTTGGCCTGCTGTACGCGGTCCCGCTCGTGTGGATGGTGATCACCTCGTTCAAGAGCAACGCCGAGGTTCGCTCGGCGCCCAATGACCTGCTGTTCGCTCCCACCCTCGACACGTTCCGGGACATCCTCGCTGCCGGATCGGAGTCGATCTGGACATCCATCCAGATCGCGGTGTCGGTGACCCTGCTGGTGCTGGTGATCGCGCTCCCGGCGGCCTACGCGGTCGGCCGCCGGCTGGGCCGACGCTGGGCCATCGTCATCTCGATCGTGCTCGCCTCGTTCCTGGTGCTCCAGATGGTGCCCCAGCCCATGGCGGTGATCCCCCTGTTCGGCATCCTCGCTGGCTGGAAGCTCACCGGGTCACTCGCCGGTCTCGTGCTCGTGGACACCGCGATGCTCGTGCCCTTCGCCGTGCTGCTCCTGCGACCGTTCGCGCTGGCCGTGCCGCGCGAACTCTATGACGCGGCCGAGATCGATGGCGCTTCCGGGTTGCGGGTCTTCCGGTCGATCGTCATCCCGTTGCTCCGGAATGGCATCGCGACCGTCGCCGCGATCGTGTTCATCATCGCCTGGGGGGAGTTCATCTACGCGACGACTCTCATCAATGACCAGGCCGGACTGCCGGTGAGTGGGCTGCTCGCCCAGCAGAACAACCTCTACTCCGTGAGCTGGAACCGGTTGATGGCACTCGCCCTGCTCACGTCACTGCCGCTCGTCATCATCTTCCTGTTAGCCAAACGCCGATTGATGGAGGGCTTGTCCGTGGGAGCCGTGAAGTGACGGGGCAGTCCGTCGTCGCCCTGGTCGGGGCCCTGGATACGAAGGGCGATGAGTACGCCTTCGCTCGTGACGTGCTGGCTGGGCTCGGCTGTGGCACGGTCCTCGTGGACGTCGGGGTCCTGGGCCAGCCGCGAGGCCACCCGGACGTGCCCGCGGCCGATGTCGCGAGTGCCGCTGGCGCCGACCTCGACACGCTGCGTGCCCAGGCCGATCGGGGTGCGGCCATGATCACCATGGCGCAGGGTGCCGCGGAGGTCGTCGCGAGGCTGCACCGGGAGGGCGCCATCGCGGGGGTGCTCGGCCTGGGTGGGTCGAACGCCGCCTATGTGTTGTCGGTCGTGGCCACGCGGCTGCCGGTCGGGTTCCCCAAGCTGCTCGTGTCCACGATGGCGGCAGGCGACACCCGCGCCTACGTCGGCGAGACGGATCTGACGCTGATGTACCCGGTGGTGGACATCAATGGCCTCAACCGCATCAGTCGGGCGATCATCTGCAACGCAGCGGCCGCCATCGCCGGCATGGCCCGGTCCGCGGTGGTCCTGAGCGCGAGCGACGCGAACGACGCGCCCGTCGCTGCGATCTCGATGATGGGCGTCACGACCTCGGTCGCGGCGGACGTCGCGTCGCGTCTTGAGCGGGTGGGCATCGAACCGCTCAGCTTCCACGCGACCGGTACCGGTGGGCGCACGATGGAGTCGCTCATCCGGAGTGGTCTCATCGGGGGTGTCGCGGACCTGACGACGTCAGAGCTCGCGGACGAGCTCGTTGGCGGCATCTGCTCCGCCGGGCCTGAGCGCGTGACCGCAGCGGGCCGTGCTGGGGTGCCGCAGGTCGTAAGTCTGGGCGGCCTTGACATGGCCAAGTTCGGTGCCCGGGAGACCGTGCCCGACGTGTACCGCAACCGGACGCTCCATGAGCACAACCCGCAGATCACCCTCATGCGGACGGATCTCGCCGAGTGCGCCGAGCTCGGCAGGCGCCTCGCGGACCGGCTCAACGGCGCGACCGGCCCGACGGCGCTGCTCATCCCGCTGCGCGGCTTCTCGCAGATCGACGTCGCAGGTCAGCCGTTCCATGACCCTGCTGCGGATGCGGCCCTCATCTCGGCACTCACCGACCGACTGGACGCGCGGATCGAGGTGCACCGACTCGACACGGACATCAACGACCCGGCTGTCGCCGCGACGGCCGCTGACTTGCTCATCGACTGGATGAAGGACGGCACACCATGACCACACCCACACGCACCACCATCCTCGCGGGCCTCCAGGTGAAGGTCGCCGACGGGCTGCCGATCATCGGCGGCGGTGCCGGCATCGGCCTATCTGCCAAGTGTGCCGAGGAGGCCGGCCTGGACTTCATCGTCATCTACAACAGCGGTCGGTATCGGATGGCTGGTCGCAGCTCCATGGCCGGCCTGATGCCCTACGGCAATGCCAACGAGATCGTGCTCGAGATGGGGGAGGAGGTACTCCAGGTCGTCCGGGACATCCCGGTCCTCGCGGGTGTCTGCGCGACCGACCCATTTCGCTCCATCCCACGCTTCCTCGACCAGATCAAGGCGATGGGGTTCGCGGGCGTCCAGAACTACCCGACCGTGTGCCTGTTCGAAGGCATCATCCGAGCGAACCTCGAGGAGACCGGCCTCGGCTTCGACCGTGAGGTCGCGATGGTCGCGGAGGCTCGCGAGCGAGACCTGTTGACCGCAACGTACGTGGCGAGCGTCGACGAGGCGGTCGCGATGGCCCAGGCGGGAGCCGACATCCTGGTGCCTCACATGGGCCTCACGACATCGGGCATGATCGGCGCGAAGACCGCCTTCCCGCTCGACGAGGCGATCGCACGCATCACCGAGATGCTCGGTGCCATCCGGGAGGCCCGCGAGGACGCGTTCGTCATCTGCCACGGCGGTCCGATCGCGGGGCCCGAGGACGTGGCTCGCGTCCTGGATGCGGTGCCCGGCCTGCAGGGGTTCCTGGGTGCTTCGAGCATGGAGCGCCTGCCGACCGAGATCGCCATGACCGAGCACATGCGGAGCTACACCCGCATCCCCATCACGCGACCCGCATAAGGAGACCCAGATGTTCCGAGTGTCCGTGCTCTACGGGCGGCCCACCGACCCCGAGGCGTTCGATCGCTACTACCGCGAGGTCCACATCCCGCTGGCGTCTCGGATGCAGGGGCTCCGGGGCTGGAAGCTCACGTGGTGCACGGCCCAGACCGGTGACGACCTGCCGCCGATCCACCTCGTGGCGGACCTCTATGCGGACGATGAGGCGGCGATGGGACGGATCCTCGCCTCGCCCGAAGGTGTCGCCGCCCGCGAGGATCTCGTGAACTTCGTGACCGGCGGTGCGACATTCCTGTCCGGACACGAGGAGGAGGTCCCACTGCCATGAGCGGCCCCGTCGACATCGCCGTCGTTGGGCTTGGCTTCGGTGAGGACTTCCTGCCCATCTACGCCGCTCACCCGGACGTGGGAGCCGTCGCCATCGTCGATCCGTCGGAGTCGAGGCTGCAGGACGTTGGCGAGCGCCACGGGATCGCCCATCGCTACACGAGCTACGAGGCGATGCTGGCTGACGAGCGCTGGGACGCCGTCCACATCGTGGCGCCCGTCGCGTTCCACGTGGACTACTCCCTCAAGGCCCTGCGCGCCGGCAAGCACTGTGCCTGTGCCGTGCCCATGGGCCTCGAGATCGACGAGCTCACGGCCGTGGTCGAGGCCGAACGGGCCTCCGGCAAGCGCTACATGATGATGGAGACCTCGGTCTACGGGCGTGAGCACCGCTATGTCGCACGCCTCTTGCAGGATGGGCATCTGGGTTCGCTCACGACATATCGCGGTTTCCACATCCAGAACCTCGACGGATACCCCGCCTACTGGCAGGGATATCCGCCGATGAAGTACCTCACCCACGCGTTGTCGCCGCTGCTCGCGCTGACGGACACCACGGTCCAGGATGTCGTTTGCTACGGCTCATCGCAGCTCACTCCCGACCGTCAAGGTGCTTACGACAACCCGTTCCCGCTGGAGGTCGGCCTCTTCCGCCTCCGAGGGTCCGACGTCATCGGGGACATCACCATGTCATTCTTCCAGACCGCCCGCCCCTACATCGAGGGCTTCGCGGTCTACGGTGACGCGATGAGCGTGGAGTGGCCCGAGGAAGTCGACGGGCCGTTGACCGTGCACGAGCTCCTGCCCCTCGACCCCAGCCAGCCCGGTACGGGACTCCGTGGCCGCCGCTCCCGGACTTCACGCGTCGACACGGAGGATGTCACCGACGGCCTGCCCGAGCCGCTCCGCAAGTTCGTCCGCCCCTACCTGATGGAGCCCGCGACCGGAGGCCCGCCGGTGCGCAAAGCCGCGGAGCATGGCGGTTCGCACCCCTTCCTGGTCCACGAGTTCGTCTCCGCGGTGGTCGATGATCGTCCCGCGGCCATCGATGCGCCGACAGCTGCGGCGTGGACGGCACCGGGCATCATCGCCCACGCCTCCGCGCTCGCGGGCGGCGAACGCTTGGCGGTGCCCACCTTTGGATACGACACA
>JBBSOS010000166.1:0-6326 GCA_038259505.1 Candidatus Limnocylindrales bacterium
CGGATGCCGATGCCCGCACGGTCGGACTGGTCGCGAGCATGTGGGTCCATGAGCAGTCGATGGCGTGGGTCGCGAGCACCTTCTCCGTGGTCGCTGCCATCCAGGTCGCGCAGGCCCACCGGCAGGTGTCGATGCTCGCGCCGCTCCTGCGCGGCGAACCGGCCGTCTCCGGGCATCCGGACACGGGGTCACGCTCCGAGCCCGACGAGATGCTCGCGGTCCTGGATGCCGTCATCGCCATGGGCCAGGGTCCATCGATGTGGGCCGGGACCGAGATGACCGAGGCGCTCCAGCAGGTCCAGCGCTTTCCCGTCGTCGGGCTCGCGACCGGGGACGGCTCGGGTATCGCGCTCGAGCTGCCCTACCGGCAGACCACCACGCTCATCCAGCTCGGTACCACCGAGCCGCACCCTAGCCTCGGCAACGGGCTGTTGGTGCGCTGCTCGCTGCCAGGCGATGCCGGCCCAGGCCCGGACTGGGCCGCCCAGAAGAACCACCAGGAGCTCACCGAGCTGACCCGGGCCCACTTCCTTGGCAGCTGGGTCGGGTCCGCATCGTTCCCGACGTTCGTGGCCTTCTACCCGAACCTGCTCGCGCGCACGGGCATCGGCTCTCTGAACATCGTCCTGTCGACCATCAACCGCGCGATGTGGGTCGCGTCTCGAGGTCGGACCGGAGAGTAGCCATGGAGGACAGTCCAGATCACCTTGGGTGGTGGACCGCGGAAGCGCGTCTCGTCAAAGTCGATGTCCTTTGTGACGATCGCCCAGCCTCCACGCGCGGCGAACTCCCAGAGAGCGTCGTCGGTCGCACGCTCCCGTCGAGCTCGAACACGTGTCGAGCCCCCGGGTAGCTGTCGGCGAGTCGTCTCACAAGCCGGCGGGAGAGGTTCTGATCGAAGAGCAGACTCACGCGGCCTGGATGGGATGGTCGGCCTGCTCGGCGGCGAAGGCAAAGCAGGCCTCAACGTCCTCGCGCGTGAGTTCAGGGAAGTCTCCCAGGATCTCGTCGACGGTCATGCCGCCAGCGAGGTATTCGAACACATCCTTGACAGTGGGACGCATACCGCGATGACTGGCTGACCACACCGGATCCCCGGTTCGATCGCGATCCGCGTGCGCCAGTCCTGAACCATCGGCCGAGCGTGGTGGGCTCCCCGGCTCCGTCAAGGGCGGACCGCGATAGCCAGATCGGTCAGATGTCACCCTGCAGCAGAGGGCTCAGTAAGGCTCCACCCGAGTGACCGTGCCAGGTCGGGAGTCGGCGACGGCCTTCCGGAGGAGTTCCCCGTTCGTGAGCCCCTTGAACCCTGCTTGCTGCGCAGTCGTCACCGCGTGGCTCGGCAGCAGACCGGATACCCCTGCGGGCAGCCTCTCGTCCAGCCGCACCCTCATGCGGGCACGGCCTCGTCGCCGATGCGCTCGCGTGCTGCCTCGAGCACGGCCAGCACCTGCGGTCGCGTGACCGTCGGGAACTGTCGGATGAACTCCTCGATCGTTTCGCCGGCTTCCAGGTATTCGAACAGGTTGTCGACGGGCACGCGCGTGCCCGCGAACACCGACGCGCCCCATGCTCGGTCATCCGAGCGGGTGACAAGTGGATCCTGGGTGGTCATTGTTGGAACACCTCCGTCGTGGGGTCGTGCTGCTACACAGTACGCGCCTGCCTGGCAGGGCAAGGGCCGAGTCAAGCTGAAGATGGTGCCTGGACCAGGGTGTCGGGCAACGTGACCATGCTCAGCCGCGCCGTGGTCCAACTGCCAACCTGCCTGGACGCGATGGTCAATGCGTGACCAGCAGGAGCTTCGCTACCAGTCAACGAGGCCGTCGATGCTGCCATCCGCAGCGTCCATCTGCTCGAGGTCCGCCTCGAAGTCCCGGATCCGGGCGCACTCGCCACACAGCGGCCCCAGCATGTCCCCTATCAGGTCGTCGTCCGGATCGCCATCGAGCGCGTCCCCGCACTGTCCACAGCGCAGGACCGATGCGTGCGACTCCCCGCGCTCATCGATCAACTCCAAGCCCTCCTGCGTTCACGGTCCAAGGAGTGTGCAGGCTTCCGGACTGGGTGTCGACGTCCTCAAGAGCATCAACGACGCGAACCACGGAGGGCATGTGCTGTTGTGCATCATGATCGCGCGATGCGTCACGGACTGAATCGTTAGCGATGCAGCTCTACTACAGCCCGGCATACGTCCTCGCGGCTGCCGAGTTCGATACCACCCGCAAGGCCGCCTGGGTCGCCGAGTCCGTCCTTGAGCGTCCCATCTCGGGCGTCGAGTTGGTCGCGCCGGCGCCCCTCCTTGCTGCGGGGGTTGCGGCGATCCACGACCCGGCCTACATCGAGGCTGTCATGACCGGTACGCCCCGTTCGCTCGCCGAGTCCAACGGCTTCGGGTGGGATCCCGGATTGTCCGGGATGGTCCTCGCATCGAACGGCGGCGCCGTCGCGGCCTGTCTTGGCGCGCTCGCGGTCGGCGGTGTCGTGGGGTCCCTATCGTCGGGCCTGCATCATGCGAAACGCGGTCGCGGGACCGGCTTCTGCACCTTCAACGGACTCGCGCTCGGGGTCCGCGCCGCAGAACGGGCAGGTGCCGGACGGGTCCTCATCGTGGACCTGGACGCGCACTGCGGCGGCGGCACCTGGGAACTGCTCGGCCGTGATCCAGCCGTGGAGCAGGTCGATGTCGCGGTCTCGAGCTTCGACCACTACTCGCCCGCGGGACGCTGGACCCTCGACATCGTCTCTGATGCGTCCGATTACCTGCCACTCATCGCAGGCCGGTTCGCAGAGGTCGACCGTCGTGGCGACGACTACGACCTTGTCCTCTACAACGCGGGCATGGACCCGTACGAGGGTTGCCTCGTGGGCGGCCTGCATGGCATCGACGCCCCGATGCTCCGGGAGCGCGAGCGGATGGTGTTCCGATGGATCCGTGGGCGTGGCTGGCCGGTCGCCTTCGTACTCGCCGGTGGCTACGCGCGTGACCCGGACGGCCGCCGTGACCTGGTCGAACTGCATCGCGCGACGATCGCGGCCGCAGCGGAAGCTGGGTAGTGTCGGCACGTACTGTTCGCGAGCGCTTCGAGGACGGGATGGTCCGGACCCGTCAATCGACGGGTATCTTTGACGGGTTACGCCATCGGCGATACCATAACCCGTCAATCGAAGTGGGAGAATGACGGGTTCATGACTTGGGTCGAGCGGCGTTGGGATGGCGATCCTGGCGCGACAGGTGGCCGCCGCGCACGAGCGTCCTTCGCCTACCGCGCGTTCGTGCCGGATCCGATCCAGGAGTTCCAGCCCGCGGTGACCTTCGAGCAGGCAGGCCTCATCGACGAGGCCGAGCGATCGATTCGCGCGCTCGACTCGGACCCAGGCGTGCTCGGACTGGAGGCGATCGGACCGCTACTCCTCCGCTCGGAGGCCATCGCGTCGAGCCGGATAGAGGGTCTTGAGTTGTCACCGCGAAACCTGGCTCGCGCACTCATCGACCCACGTGCCGCTCGAGGTACGGCACTCGCGGTTGCTGACAACGTCGTCGCGATGGAGGAGGCGATCGCCATCGGGGAGCACGCCGCACCCCTCCGCGTCGAGGATATCCTGGCGATCCATGCCACCCTCATGCGCCGAGCCGATCCGCGCACCCGGCCCGGTACATTCCGAGAGGAGCAGAACTGGATCGGTGGGCGAGTGGCGAGCCCGGTCGACGCTCGATATATCCCACCACCCGAAGACAGGGTCCCGGCGCTCATGGGCGACCTCATCGGGTTCCTGAACGAGCGGGATGACCTGCCGGCGGTGGCCCAGGCAGCGATCGCCCATGCCCAATTCGAGACGATCCACCCGTTCGTCGATGGCAACGGTCGCGTCGGTCGCTGCGTCGTCCACCTGGTGCTCAAGCGAAGGGGCCTGGTGACGATGTTCGTCCCCCCCGTTTCGACCGTGCTTGCGGCTCGACCCCATGCATATGTCGATGGGCTCGTCCGCTACCGCGCGGGCGATGCGGCGGGTTGGTGCGCCTCATTCGCGGAGGCCACGATGCTGGCGGCGACCTCGGCTCTGGGACTCGCGAGACAGGTCGCCTCCCTGCGCAGGGCGTGGTTCGAGCGGGCGGGTCGACCACGGCGCGACTCGGCGGCGGCCAGGATCATCCCGCTGCTCCCCGCCCAGCCGATCCTCTCTGCGGCCACCATTCGCGCCGCTCTCGGGGTCCGCCATCAGCGGGCTGCGGAGGGACTCGAGGTGCTCGAGCGGGCGGGTGTCGTCCGCAAGGTCAGCGAGGGTCGCTATGATAAGCAGTACGCGGCGGACGAGTTGTTCGACCTCGTGGAGGCCTACGAGCAGGACGTGGTCCGCCACGGCCGAGGCTGAACCAGTCGTTTCGACGCGAACCCCGGATCCAGCACAGGTTCCGCGTGGTGGCCCGGGTGGCCATGTCACGGTCCAAGGAGTGCGGCCGGCACCACGGCGATGCCGTCCTGACGCCGGTAGGCCGTGGGGCCTGTCGTGACCACGACCGAGTCGAGCAGTCGGTCACCCAGCCGTGCGTGGAGCCAGCGCAGGTGTCGGACATCCGCATCACCGACGTTGCGGGCGAGCTTGACCTCGATGGCCAGCACGCGACCGTCCGACCGCTCGACGATGAGGTCTACCTCACGCTCGCCACTCATGGTCCGAAGGTGGGCGACGCGGGCCTCGGCTGCCTGCGCGCCGACCCGAACCTCCAGGCTCACGAGCGACTCGAACAGCGCCCCCAGATAGACGCCGTCACGCGGCATCGCGGGTTCCACGGGTGCACCGCTGAGCAGTGACTCCCGCGTCGCGCCCACGAGACGGGCCGCGAGCGCGGGATCGGCGAACTGGTGCTTCGCGGGCGTCGTCAGCCGCGTGAGATGACTGCTCGTGGGCAGCCAGCCGGGGAGCGGGTCGATGAGCCAGAGCCGGGTCAGCGTGTCGAGGTAGGCCTGGACGGTGGTGCGCGCCGGGTGGTCGCCGCGGCTCGAGGTCGCCGCCGCGCGAAGGGTCTCGAAGGTGGCGGTCGTCGAGATCGCCGCTGCATATGCACGGAGCCAGCCGCGGAGCGCGACAGGATCGCGGACTGGCCGGCCGGCTTCCGGGATGTCGGCCTCCACCATGCGGTCGAGGAACCCATCCAGCTCAGCGCGTCGGAGGCGCTCGGTCGTACCACGCAGACCCGGTAGACCCGAGCCGAGGATCTCGTCGACGTACTCGGCGAGCGCGAGCTCGGTCGCTCCCGTGATCGCCGGGTGAGTGCCCGAGAGCAGCGCAGCCAGGCTCACGGTGGGGGCTTGGCGAGCGCGCTCACTCAGGGTCCGCGGGCGCATCCGCAGCGTGACGATCCGTCCCGCACCGGAGTGGGTCTGCCCGGGGTGTAGCGATGCGGAGCCGGTGAGGAGGAACTGGCCGGGGCTGTGATCCGCATCGACTGCTCGGCGGACCCGATCCCATGACTCCGGGAGGCGCTGCCACTCATCGATGAGGGTCGGTGGGTCACCCGTCACGACACTCCGGGGATCGCCGGTGATCACGGCCAGCTGGTCGGGGTCATCGAGTCGGTGGATGGTCCGGGCTCGCCGGGCCGCGGTCTCGGTCTTGCCGACGCCCTTGAGGCCCTCGATCGAGATCGCTGCAAGACCGGCGAGCAGCAGGTCAAGCTCGGCGTCGACGACGCGCTGCAGGTAGCCAGACGGCCGGATCATGGTCACTATGCTACATCACAGCAGCTACTTACGCTACATCAACGTAGATGTCGACGTTATATCCCAGCGCACGCGTGACTCGCACAGTCGTCGATGACGACCCGCATCTACACCGTGACCTCGAGGAGCTGCTCGGCCTGCTCGACGGCGGCGATTGCCTGCTCGCGCGTCACGGACGGGTACTGCTGCAAGAAATCATCGATGCGCTGTCCGTCCGCGAGGTAGTCCAGCAACACCGTGACAGCGATTCGTGTCCCCGGTGAACACATCCCACGGATCATGGGCTGACCGCGTCGGGTCCCCGGCTCGATGACGATCTGTGAGCGCCAGTCCTGCACCGTCGACCGAGCGTAGGCGCGCAACAGCGACCGGTCAAGAGCCGACCTTCATCGCACGGCCTCGACCGCCTCGACACGACGTTCACGAGGGTTTCGGGCGCTGCCGCTCCTCGCCTGATGGGCGGTCCGCATCCATTGCCGCTCCGGGGACCTCGCCGCGGCGTGTCCGTGACGGCGGTCGGCGGCTTCCGATGGCACCATCCGGGCCTGCCAGCGCCTGCCAGCGCCTGCCAGCGCCTGCCAGCGCCTGCCAGCGCCGGCTCGC
>JBBSOS010000167.1:0-6282 GCA_038259505.1 Candidatus Limnocylindrales bacterium
CCGAGATCGGCGCCGTGACCCCACTGGCCATCGAGTCGGTCGTTCGCCTGTACGCCTCGGTCAATGCCCTGCTCCTGGAGGTCGGACACAGCCTGCCGGAGGAGGGGTCGGAGCACTACTTCGCGTACCACGTCGAGGCGTTGACCGGCCGCTCCTTCGTCCATGGTGAACTGGTCGGACTGGGCACGGTGCTGCTCGCGACGCTGCAGCACAACGCCCCGGAGCGCCCCCGGGCGATCCTGGATGCCGCTCGCGTCGAGTGGCGCCCGGGCCAACTTGGGCTCGACACCGACACGCTGCTGTCGGCACTGGAAGGTCTTCGGTCCTTCGCGCGGGCGCACGATCTGCCGTGGTCGATCGCGGACGAGCTCGATCTGTCGATGACGGCAGCCACGGCTGTTCAGAGCGTGCTGTGAACGCACCCGCCACCGGCTCCCAAAAGCAGAGGAGGACCTGATGCCTGAACTGTTCCACACCGTCTACGGTCGAGGGCTCGTAGCCGAACTCAAGACGTTCGTGCATCGGCCCTACCTGGTCGTGACCATGGAGGACCTGTGGCCGAGGTTCGTCGAGACGTTCGACGACGGCCTGGTCGGACCCCTCCTGGTTGGCAGCCTGGAGCGTGCTGACATCGAGCGCATCGTCGCTGATCTGCCCCACTGCGAGTCCGTGGTCGGACTCGGTGGCGGCCAGGCGCTGGACATCGCGAAGTATGTGGCCTGGAAGCGTCGCATCCCGCTGTTCCAGGTGCCGACCGCGCTCTCCGTCAATGCCGCCTGGGGACAACGAGCCGCAGTCCGCGTGGACGGGGTCGTGCGCTACGTGGCATGGGCGGTCCCTGAAGCTGTCTATGTCGATTTCGACGTGATCCGGAGCGCGCCGGCCGATCTCAACCGGTCAGGGGTCGGCGACATCCTGTGCTATTGGACCGCCCATTGGGACTGGCGCATGGCGGCCGAGGTGGGCCAGGTGGAGGAGCGCTGGCCGTGGGATGCCGGGCTTGAGGCGGAGGCACGCGTGGCGCTTGATCGGGTCATCGACAACGCGGACGCGATCCACGAGGTGTCGGATGCGGGTATCCGTGCCCTCGCCGAGTCGCTCCGTTGGGGTGGTGCCTCCTTTCACAACGCGGGCTGGAACCCGCGGCACATCGAAGGCGCGGAGCATTTCGTGTTCTACAACCTGGAGTACCTGACAGGAAAGCACTTCCTTCACGGCCAACCGGTGACGCTCGGGGTCCTCCTCATGAGCGATCTCCAGGGTAATCGGCCCGAGGAGATCAAGGCCATCGCGGACCGCATCGGGGTGCGCTATCGACCGCGCGACATGGGCGTCGCCTGGGACGAGGTCGCGGATGCACTCCGGAGCTTGAGGGCGCATGTCCAGAACACCGGGCTCTGGTACACGGTCGCCAGCGAGCGACCCATCACGGAGCGATGGATCGACCGAATGCGCGAGTGGCTCGCGTAGCGCCCGTCCCTGGGACTCAGCGCGGATCGTCAGCGAAGCCGTTCGCCTGTGCGGATGGGGATGTCGATGCGGTTCTCCGGTGGGGTGAGGGGGCAAGCCCAGTGAGGGTCGAACGCGCATGACGGCTGGATGGCGTAGTCGAAGTCGACCACCATGGTGCCTGCCGTCGGATCCCCACCAAGGTCAAGGCCCTTGGCCCCGTCGATGAGATATCGCCCCGCGGCGTAGGTCTCCTGGCCGTTCGTGGCATCACCGAACGGGATGAACAGGCCACCCGCGTACCCCGACATCCAGAACACGGACAGCCGCCGGGCGCCTTCGGGGAATGGCAGCTCGATGTGGCCGATCCTGCTGAACGACAGCCTCTCAGCGCCACTGTTCGGGAGCGTGAGGCTCCCTGGGATGCGCGGTTCGTCCGTCTGTGCCGCGGAACCCGTCGCGGCCTCGATGCGGACCTCGAAGCGCAATGACCCATCGGACGGGAAGTGCAGCGCATGAAAGCCGGCGCGATCCGCGGCCGGGATCGGCGACTGCGGGTGCGTGCGGTACAGGGACTCGCGGACCGCCCGCCAGTGGCCCAGCGCGACGGGTGGGTCGATGCGTGCCGTCTGGCGGACCTCCGCGTAGAGGTCGTTGGTCCGGCGTCGCCAGTCGGCCAGCCAGAGCCGGTCGGTCGGGCTGCCATCACCCGGCTGCCAGTCGGTGCCGGGGACCAGGTCCAGCGTGTCGTCCATGCTCATGCACCCCAGTATCCACGCTCTCGCCAGCGGCCGGCATCGATGGCGGGCTATCATCACCGTCCGGCGTCGTGCCCAGCGGCGCGCGGGATCTGCCAGGTGATCTCCCTCGTGACCCAGGACGCAACCCGTTCCATCGGCGGCGCCACGCCGCTGCCGACGATCCCCGACGCACACGATGCACGCGGTCGAGGCGCACCGAACGCGCAGGCGGACGCGGGCTGTACCCAGGCGCAACTGCGCCGCTTCATCAAGTCGCGTCCCTACGTGCCGATGCACGAGCTGCGACGCCGCTTCGAGCTCAATGGCCAGGCCGATGACGTCACACCCATCGTGAGCGCCGAGGGCGTCATCTACGTGGGCCTGCCGTCGCGTGAATCGGTGTTCATGGCGGAGCTGCTGCGCCAGGGCGACATCGGCGTGGAGTTGTGCCGCGATCCGTGCGTGCCCATCGTCGTCGGCGTGTACGCCATCCGCCCGGTGAGCCGCTAGTCGGAACCACACCAGCGCGGTCGTATCGTCTCGGGACGATCCCTGTCTCAGGACAGTCTCAGGGACTTCGGGTACCGTCCGACGGTGCTCCACCGCAGGCGGCACCCGGCGCATGGTGGCGCGGGCCCGCTGGAACCCATGTTCGATGTCCTGAGACGCCCGGCCCGGGCGTTCGTGGTCGTGCTGCTCGCCGTCGCCCTCGGGGGCACGAGCGTCCTCGGTCAATCGGAGAGCGTCCCACCCCCCGTGGGCTCCTCTGCGCCGGACGCGCCACTCACATCTCCGCGCCCATCGGAGACCCCGTCCGTGCCGCGGGTCCGCCCGCTCGCCGACAGCGAGGTATTCGGCTTCCTGCCCTACTGGGAGCTCGGTGGTGCCGCCCAGAGTGTCGACCTGGACCGACTCACGACGCTTGCGTGGTTCGGCGTCGAGGCGAACCCGCGCGGCAAGCTCGTGCGCCAGACCAGCTCCGGGGGCGTCCCCCCCGGGTATCGGGGCTGGACCGATCCCGCGTGGAAGGCACTCATGGCCGAGGCGCAGGCGAAGGGTGTCCGGGTCGTGCTGACCATCGAACGGTTCTCGTGGGACGCGGGTGCCCGTGCCAGGACCATCAAGCTGCTGGGCAACCCCAAGTCACGCACCCGGCTGGCCCAGGAGATCGCGACCGAGCTCACCGCGACCGGCGCCGATGGCGTGAATCTCGACTTCGAGCCGATGCCGGCGGAGGTCCGGGACGACTTCACCCTGTTCGTCCGGGAGCTGCGGAGTGTGCTCGAGGCCACGCGACCAGGGCTGCAGATCACGTTCGACATCACGGCCAGCGTGGATACCTACGACATCCCGGCCCTGGTCGCGGACGATGCCGCGGATGCCGTGTTCCTCATGGCCTACGACTTCATCGGCAGCCGCGCGACCCAGTCCGGCTCCATCGCGCCCCTCGTGGAGCCAGAGACCCACTTCGACATCGTGACCACGGTCGATCAGCTGCTCGCCGTCGCTGACCCCGCGTCTGTCCTGCTGGGCCTGCCCTGGTACGGTCGCGCGTGGACGACCAAGGGCCCGGAGCCCTTCTCGCCGACCAGGTCCGGGCGCAACCTCACGGGCCCGGGCATCTCCCTGTACGAGGATGCCCTGGGCATCGCGCGCGAGAACGGTCGCGGCTACGACCCCATCGCGGCGACCGCTTGGACGACCTACGTCCGGAGGGGGTGTGACACCTGCCCCGAGGCCTGGCGGCAGGTGTGGTACGACGACGTCGACGGTTTCGGGGCGAAGATCCGGTATGCCCTCGAGCGGGGCCTGCGGGGTATCGGCATGTGGGCCCTTGGCTACACGGGCGGGCTGCCGGGCATGTGGACGGTCATCGACCTGGCACATGGGGACCTGGTCGACACGACGGGCCCGACGGGTCGCGCCAGCGTGACCCCCGGTACGCTCGGCAAGCACGCTGGGCTGCCAGTCGCTGATGGTCCGGTCTCGGTCGAGTTGCGGGTGACTGACGAGCAGGGCGGCAGCGGGCCCGCCTTCGTTCGCCTGTCCAACGACGCGGCGGTGGACACCACGGGCGAACTCGTGGACGGCGCGACGTGGCCCTCGACCGCCTCGGTCGAGTGGTCGCCCGTCGATGGCCAGGTCGTGGTGCCCCCAGCGCCGCAACCGACGCCGACGCCCAAGCCGGGCAAGAAGAAGTCGAACAAGCCGAGACCGACCGCCACGCCGGCACCCAGCGAGGCCCCGGTCTATGCGGGTGCGCGCGCCATCCACGTCCAGTGGCGCGACATCGCCGGCAACTGGAGCACGCCGGTAGCGGTCGATGTCTGGTATGCCCCGGAGGGCGCCCTCGGGCCGACACCGAGCGCATCACCGGTCGCCTCGGGGTCCGCGGACGCGCCCGCGGAGTCGACGGCGCCGGGGTCGCCCGGGACGTCGGGACCGACAGGGACGCCGACACCGACACCGAGCCCCTCATCGACGCGGGTCGGCACGCCTCCCTGAGCCGGCGGGACCGGCACGCGCCCGCGTGTCGCGGGCCATGGGCAACCGCTGGACCCGTTCAGGCCTGCTTGCGCACCACCAGGAAGTGGGACAACCCGAACGCCTGCGCGGGTGTGTGCTCGGCGCGATAGAGCACGCGCCGGAGGATCGGTCCCAGGGTGGCGTGTCGTGCGGCGATGTTGTCGACCCCGGGGAAGATGATGCCGTGATGGACCAGCCGGACCGGTTGGCCGCGGAACAGCGACCGGATGCCATGGCTCGTGTATGCCCGGACGTGCGGCACGAGCCGGTCCCGAAGGGGATCCGGCAGCCAGTTCACGAGCGGGATGTTGCCGAACCGATAGCGCCCGCCAAGATAGGCGCCGTGCGTCTCGAAGGGGTACAGCCGGTTGGGTGCGAAGGTCACGATGGCACCACCGGGTCGGGTCACCCGGACAGCCTCGGCGATCGTCTGGCGGTCGTCGTCGACGTGCTCGATGACCTCGTTCGAGAACACCAGGTCGAAGTGGTCATCGGGGAAGGGCATCGCCTCGCCGTAGGCCAGCTGGATGTTGGGGAGCTCCAGGCTCGCCTCTGCGACCCGGTCGGCCTCGACCTCGATGCCGTACACCTCATCGCTGTACTGGCGAAAGCGCCGGACATAGGTCCCGATGCCGCAGCCGATGTCCAGCACGCGAGCGCCCTCAAGGTCCACGAAGCCGCGCACCATGTCGAGCCGCCGGTCCTGGCCGAAGCGCCACGAATAGCTCGGCCGGCCACGGCTGATGGCGACGGGGGAGGCGGTGTCTTCCGGAGCATCGAGGGTCGGTTCCATCGCCGCGGATGGTACCCGTGACCAGATCGCGCCGGGCGCAGACAGGCTCGAACCCACCATGAGAGACTCTGAAGTCCATCGAGAAGCGCGCCAGCCCTTCGAGTCGCGCACCAGGATCCAAGGAGAGACCCGTGGACGACTCGACGACGAACGGCGAACTGACGCCGGACGCCGTCCCGACGCCCGACGCCGTCCCGACGCCCGACGCCGTCCCGACGCCCGACGACGAACCAGCGACCATCCGTTGTGACCAGTGCGGTCACGATGTCCCCAACCTGACGTGGTGCGTCCGGTGTGGTGATCCCCTGGGACCGGAACAGCGCCGGGGTCGAGCGGGACGGGTGCGCGATTCGTACGCAGCAGCTCCCTCGGAACGAGCCACGACCGTGCGCCTCGTGTCCACCCTGTACCCGTCGCTGCCACGCGAGGAGATCCGGACCTTCCAGACGGCGCTCCTGGGCGGCTCGATCCTGGTGGTCGTGCTCGGACTCCTGGGCCTGTTCCCGGTCGCCATCGTGGCGGCGGCTATCCTCGTGCCCCTGGTCACCGTCATCTATCTCTACGACGTGGATGTCTACGAGGACGAGCCGATCCGGGTCATCGCCCTGACATTCCTGTGGGGCGCGGTCGTTGGCGCCCTGTTCAGCTACACCATCGATGCCCTGGTGCCGGTACAGGCCGTGCACCTCATCGGCGGCTCGGTCGCGAGCGGCGGCAGCGCGCCGATCCCATGGGTCCGGGGCATCGTGGCACCGCTGCTCGCAGTGCTGCTCA
>JBBSOS010000168.1:0-6258 GCA_038259505.1 Candidatus Limnocylindrales bacterium
GACGCTCGGTCAGGCGCGAGAGCGCGCCGTCACTGGCAGTTGGTGTCGTTCGAGTAGTCGGTCTGCATCTGGCTGGCGATGGCCTGGGGATCGGCGTCGGCACTCGCGTAGACCGACTTGATGCCCGTGGTCATGGCGTCGAACACGCAGCGCATCTCGAGGTTCGTGGGCTGGGGGATGGCGTGCGCCAGGGCAGCAGCAGAACCAGCCAGGAACGTGTCCCCGGTCACGATCGGATCGGCGATGGCCTCGTTGTTGGCCGGCAACCGCCGGAGCGTCTGGACCATGTCCACCTGGTTGTCCTTGTCGGTCGCGAACTTGACGAAGTCGACGACCGCAGCCTCCTTGGCAGCGTCATCCCCGACCGCCTTGGAGAGCATGAAGAACGCACCCGCAGCGTACGGCTCGGGCCAGTCCGCTCCGGCGATCTTGGGGATGGGGCAGACATTGAGCTGGTCACCGAACAGGTCGGCATAGGCACCCAGGGTCCAGTCGCCATTGATGATCATCGCGGCGACTCCCGTAGGAGCCGGCGTCGCCGAGGGCGCCAGGCTTGCCGACGCGTCAGGCGGGGTAGCGCCGGGGGCGCCGTTCTTGAACATGCCGTCCGCCACGTTGTAGTCGGCTTCGATGGGCATGACCTGGTCGCTGAACTTGACGCCGTGGAGGTACGTCAGGGCGCTGACCATCTCCGGGGTGTCCAGCGTCGCGGTGGTGCCGTCCTCTGCGAACACCGAACCGTGGAATGCGCCCAGGAAGGGCACCAGCCAGAACGACTCGGTCTGGTTGAGGACCAGGCCGTAGTTGCCATTACCGGTGTTGGCCTTGGCCGCAGCGGCAAGTGCGTCGCTATCGGCGGGACACTCGGGGACGAGTGCCTTGTTGGTGTACAGCATCAGGTGATTGCCGTAGGAGATCGGCACCCCCCATGTCGTGCCGTCGGCCTGCACGGCCGCAACCGCGTTCGGCAGGTATCCGGAGGTGTCGATGACGCCGTCGAGCGGCAGGATGGTGTCCGAGGCGGTGAACGGCCCGACGTGGTCGGCAACGGTCCACAGGAGCTCCGGCGCCTGGCCTGCAAGGCTGGTGGTCAGGAACTGCGTGCGCAGGTCCTCGACGCCCTTGTTGACGACCGTGATGGTCACATTGGGATTTGCGGTGTGGTATTCATCCGCCAACTTCTGGACGAACTGGAGCGACCCGTCGGAATCACCCTCCTTGGTCCAGAGGGTGAAGGCGACCGGATCCTGTGCTGCCGCCGGGACCGTCGTCCCGATGACCGCCGCCGCGGCCAGCATGGTCGCGAATGTGGAACGTCTCATGGTGTGACTCGAACCTCCTCGTGGTGCGGCGCCCGGCATCTCCGAGCCTCGCGTTCGCCTTGGCCGATGCTAGCGGGCAGCGACCACCTCCAGACGCCGGTCGCCAGACGGTGCCGCCGTGGAACGGCGCACCACCAGACGGGTGTCCAGGACACGCTGCCGGTGCTGGTCGCCGCCGGCCGGACGCGCCAGCGCCTCCAGCAGCATCATCGCCGCCTCCTCGCCCTTCTGGCGCACCGGCTGGTGCACCGTGGTGAGCGGCGGGTCCGTGAATCGGTGAGCAGCAGGTCATCGAAGCCGACGATCGAGAGGTCCTCGAGCACCCGGACCCCGATGCGGCGCGCCGCGCTCAACACCCCGGCGGCGACGGCGTCGCTCATGCACAGCACACCCGTCGGCCGCAGCCCGCGGCCCCAGGCCTCCAGGAATGCGGCCTCGCCTCCCTCGATGGTCGCCGGTGGGCACGGCGTCGGCACCGATGCACCGGCGATGCTCACCGCCGCCAGCGCCGCGTGGTATCCCCGGAGCCGACGCCCCGCGACACCCTCATGGGGTGGGTGCGGCTGATAATCCATCCGGGCGGCGACATCCCGGATGCAGGCAACCGTCCCGTGCGACAAGCGGCCAGACCGGTTGAAGGCGAACGACACGGCAGCCTTGCTGACGCCGGCGGCTTGTGCGGCATCGGTGATACGCACACGCGGTCCCGGACCATTCGCCAACGAGTGCCTCCTGCCGCACACGAAACGGTGATCCCGGGCCTTTCGCGTGCCCGCAGGTGGCGCGGTCGCGACGAATGGCGGCCTGGATCCGGACCGGTAGCTCAACCGGTTCAGGGACGGTAGCGATGGGGTCTCCGGGTGTCAAGACCGATCGATCGAGGCCGGTGTACGATCGGCCGCGATGCTCCAGCACCTACGCGTGATGCCCAATGGTGTCCGGATCTTCCTGGGCTATGGACTTGCGATCCTCGCGTTGCTGGGATTGACGATGCCACTCGTGATCGACCAGGCCATCGAGGCCCCTGTGTCACCTCTGGGCATCGTCTATATGCTGCTGCTGGCGTACAGCATCTTCACCATCACGCTCGTCCTGCAGCGCAAGCAGGCAGCCTATCCCCTTGCCCTTGGGCTGGCGACCCTGAGCCTGCCCCTGGTGCCCATCGTGTTCCTGTCACCAGCCGGGTTGCCCGGCGCGGTCATGGCGCTCGCCCTTGCAGTGGTCCTCATCTGGTCCCTGCGCAGGCGCTCCACCAGGCGCTGGTTCGTCGAGCTGTGACCGCCATCGCATGCCAAGGAGACCCGTGAGCAAGAAGTCCCGGACGTTCCAGCCGCCGACAGCGAGCGGCAGCACGCCCACCGGCGGACCGTCGTCGGCGTCGGGCCCAGCGCCAGACCCGGCGGTGCCATCGACCAGGTCCGCCACGTCCGCGGCCACCGGCGCGAGCACGTCCGCGAGCACGTCCGCCAGCACATCAGCCAGCTCACCCGCCGGGACCCCGTCCGCGACATCGCGGTCCGCGGCTCGGCGCAGGGCCGTCGGCGACAGCAAGGTCGGTGCACCCCCGACCTTCTTCGAACGGTACCGGCTGCTGATCGTGGGTGCGATCGCCGTCGCCCTCATCGCCGGCGCGGCATGGGTCGTCAACGGGGTCAGCTCCACGAGCGCCAGCGCCTTTGCGTGCGAGTCCTTGATGACACCTGGACCGACCGATCCGGTGCCCACGCAGAAGCCGGCGGCAGCCGAGCCGACCGGTGCCCTCGCGAGCACCGGCCCGGGTGCGTCAGTGGCACCGACGGCCGCGCCCGAGCCGCAGCCAACGCAGCGCCTTGGATTCACGACGGAAGACCTGGGTCGGGGTCATATCGACCCCAGCCACAAGCAGCAGTACGCGTTCTGCCCGCCGACGGGCGGCCCCCACTACAACGTGGGCGGTGGCATCGCACCCCTCGCGCGTGACTTCTACCCGCCGACCCAGGCACTCGGACCCGGCAACTGGATCCACAACCTCGAGCACGGCTATGTCGTGCTGCTGTACAAGGGCGCCATCACGGACGAGGTCCAGCAGCAGCTCCGGGACGTCATGGCCGAGGCGACCCCCAGCGGGTATTCCTCGGCGAACTGTGGCTACAGCAAGGTCATCGCGGTGCGCTTCGACGACATGGACCCGGGCGTCAACTTCGCGGCCGTCGCGTGGGACCGCGCGCTGCTGCTCGACCAGTTCGACAAGCAGGCGTTCCTGACGTTCGCCAACCAGTGGCAGGATGGTCCCCAGACGCCCGAACCGGGTCTCTGCTAAGGCCCGTGACATGGCACAGGGATCGATGACCGGGACCGGGACGGGCCGCTCCGACCCACTCGCAGACCTTCGCGACGAGATCGAGGCCTTGCGGCGCGACGCGCTGTATCGACCGCTGGTCGTGATGCACGGTCCGCAGACGAAGCAGACCACGATGGACGGCCGACCGGTCATCAGCCTGTCGTCCAACGACTACCTCGGGCTCGCGACCCATCCTCGACTCGTCGCTGCGGCCATCACGGCGGTGCGCGAGCTGGGTGTCGGGTCGGGCGCCGTGCGCACCATCGCGGGCACCATGGAACTGCACCAGGAGCTCGAGCGCCGGCTGGCCGCGTTCAAGCACACCGAGGCGACGCTCGTGTTCCAATCGGGTTTCACGGCCAACAGCGGTGTCATCCCGACCATCACCGGCGAACGTGACCTGATCGTGAGTGATGCGCTCAACCACGCCTCGATCATCGACGGGGTCCGCCTGTCGCGGGCCGGCCGGGCGGTGTACGCCCACAAGGACGTCGATGCCCTGGAGACCGTCCTCCGGGACGCACGCGCAGCCGGTGGTCCCAAGGGGCCCTGGCAGCGGATCCTCGTCATCACCGATGGCGTCTTCAGCATGGACGGCGACATCGCGCCGCTCCGCGATATCTGCGATGTGGCGGACCGCTACGCGGCGACGGTCATGGTCGATGACGCACACGCATCAGGGGTGCTCGGGCGGAATGGACGGGGCACGGTCGACCATTTCGACCTCCATGGGCGCGTTGACATCCAGGTGGGCACCCTGTCCAAGGCGATCGGCGTGCTGGGCGGCTATGTGGCTGGGCGTGAGCACCTCCGGGACTACCTCATCCAGCGGGCTCGCCCATTCCTGTTCTCCACCTCACATCCGCCCGCCGTCGCCGCCGCCTGCCTCGCTGGGATCGATGTCCTCGAGACCGAGCCCGAGCGTATCGACCGGCTGTGGGCCAACACCCGGATGTTCAAGCAGGGGCTCGTGGCGCTCGGCTTCGATACGGGTATCAGCGAGACCCCCATCACACCGGTCCTGGTGGGCACAGCGGACGTGGCGCAGCGGATGGCGCGTCGGCTGTTCGACGAGGGCATCTTCGCCACATCCGTGGTGTATCCGACGGTGCCGCTCGACGGCGCCCGCATCCGGACGATCGTGAGCAGCGAGCACACGACCGAGCAGCTCGAGATCGCCCTCGACGCCTTCGCCAGGGTCGGACGGGAGCTGGGCCTGATCGGCGGATGAGTGGGCTCCCGTCCGTCACCGCACGCTGGGTCTGCCTGGACGTGGGCGAGACGCTCATCGACGAGACGCGCGTCTGGAGTACCTGGGCGGACGTGCTCGGCATCCCCCGCATGACCTTCATGGCCGCGTTCGGCGCGGTGGTCGCTCGCGGCGGGGACCATCTGGAGGTGTTCCGGCTGCTGGGTGTCGCGGACTGGCGGTCTCGGCTGTCGGAGGTCGAGCAACGATACGCGGGCTTCCAGGAGGTCGACCTGTACCCCGACGCGCTGCCCACCATCGCCGCGCTCCGGGACCGCGGGTTCCACGTCTCGGTGATTGCCAACCAGCCCGTCGTCCGCACCGCCGAGTTGGGCGCGCTCGGTGTCCGGCCCCACGTGATGGCGATGAGCGGCGAGATGGGCGCCGCGAAGCCCGATCCACGCTTCTTTGCGCGTGCCATGGCACTCATGGGCGATCCCGAACCGGCCAGTGTGGCGTATGTCGGCGACCGGCCGGACAATGACGTTCGTCCGTCGGCGGCAGCGGGCATGCGCGCCGTGTGGCTGCGACGAGGTCCCTGGGGGGTGATCGCCACCGACGCCCCTGGGGCAGTGATGCAGGTCAGCTCCCTTGCGGAGCTGTTGGAGCGGATCGATTCCGTCTGGACGCCGGATCCCGGCGATCGACGACCGGCTACCGACGGTCGCGATCCAGGCACCGGCCGCGTGCTCGCGTAGGCTATGGCAGCCATGTCCCATCCATCGGCCGTCGGGCCCTCGTCCCTGCCCGGCCACACGCTCCGTTCGGCCGCACGCGACGCCGTCCGCGATGCATGGGAGTCCGCGGTCCGGAATGGGTCGCTCCCGGCCATGCCCGGGGATGCCGACATGCCCGTCGTCGAGGTCTCCCACAGTTCCGATCCCGCGCATGGCGACGTCGCGAGCAGCATCGCGTTGAAGCTGGCCCGGCCCCTCCGGCGACCACCGATGGCGATCGCAGAGGCGATCGCCGCTGCGCTCAGGGCCAGGGATGCCGACGGTCCCCTCGACGACGTCCAGGTCGCGGCACCGGGCTTCCTCAACATGCGCCTGTCAGGTGCCTTCCTCGAGCAGCGGCTGGATGCGGCACGCGTCGGGGGTGACCGATTCGGCCGGATCAGCCAGGACCGACCACGCGTCATCGATGTGGAGTTCGTGTCCGCGAATCCGACCGGTCCCCTGACGGTCGGCAATGCACGAGGTGCCTTCGTCGGCGATCTCCTGTGCCGGGTCCTGGAAACTGCCGGCCACGACGTCACGAGGGAGTACTACTTCAACGACTCCGGCCGCCAGGTGCGGGTGCTGGGCGCCTCCGTGGTCGCGCGACGATCGGGCGAGCCGTTGCCCGAGGAGTCGTACCGTGGGGAC
>JBBSOS010000169.1:0-6223 GCA_038259505.1 Candidatus Limnocylindrales bacterium
ATCGGGTGCGGTCGGCGCCGCCGCGACGCCGGATGCTCCCGATGCCACCGTCCTGGCCCATGCCATCGCGGAACGGGCGAGGGCGCAGGCGCTCGACCTGCTGGGCCGACATGCCGAGGGCGCCGAGGTCATCGCGCAGCTCCTGTGGGGCCCTGAGTGAGCGCGTCGGGTCCCACACGATGAGCGGATCGTGTGGGATGGGAGTGGATTGGGGCGGCTGGATGATGGAGGTCGACCATAAGGAGCCGATCGGCACAGGTCGAGGCACCCGACGAAGCCGGGACCACGCCGAGCCTCGGCCGTCCGCTGCTCGGAGCGGGCAGCCGATGGTCAGTCGGCGCCCGCATCAGCGGCGGGAGGGCGCCGCCGTGACGAACGTCAGGGGACCCGTCATACGGTCCTCGATGAGCGCCCCGTCCGCATCGATGGCGCGGACACCGACCACCTCGTCAGGCCCGGGCCACCAGGTCACGAACCGTCCATCCCGTGCTGCGGTGCTGAACCGACGGCCGGTGGCGGTCATCAGCTCCACGGTCGCGGTGCGCGGGTCCACCCAGCCGACCGCCGCGGACAGCCGACCCTCTGCGAAGGTCCGGAGGTCGAGGCTCGTGACCGGGCCCACGGGCTGGGAAGTCCAGCTCGCCACCACGGCGTGGAACTGCGCACTCCCGTCGCGGATGACGAGGCAGTCAGCCTCACCCTGCCCGAGGAACAGGAACGCGGCGCCATCGGTACCCCGCTGGTCCTGGAGGACGGATGCCGTCGCGGGGTCGGGTCCGTGGCCGAGGCACTGGTCGACCGCCGCCGTGCGAAAGGCCGGATCGGGGTCCGTCGGGGCGGTCGTCCACGATGCCGCGGTGGCGTCCTCCGGGTCCACGCCGCCGACCTGGTACCAGCCTGTGACGCCGCCCGCCGGCTCGGGGACCAGGAGGGTACAACCCCCAGTCGATCCGGCCAACACGACGAGGACCGCAATGGCGGCTGCACGCCGCTGTCCCATGATCGCACCTCCGCATCAGCCAGCCCCCGCTGGAGACTATCCCATCGGACGTCGTCGGACACCACACCACACCGCACCTTGCCCACTGCCGCGACCCCGGCGCCGACCGCGGGAGTGAGCCGCCACGGAGCGGTCGCGCGGAGCGCATGGGGCCGGATACTGGATGTGCGCGCCACGACACCGCCGTCGACCCGGTGCACCCATTTAGCCTGCACATGGCGGCATCGTGGTGATGGTCGTATCGGTGCCCCCGGGTAAGCCCACCTGTTTCCCTTCCCGCCAAGCCTCGACATCGGTATCTTGCCCAATGTGCCGGAGATGAATCGCGATTTGGGCATTCCCGCTATTCAGCCTGTCGATGGTGGATGGACCGTGCAGTGGCCGGACGGCGCTATCAGTACACACCTGACGCGAAGTGGGGCCGTAGACGCACTCCGTGGGCGCGTGGGGCCAGGGACCCACCACCTCCAGATCCTGGACCGACACGGGCATGTCGTCGACACATGGGCCGGGAGCGATGAACCCGGTGCGCCGACGAAACCCCGGCGCAGGTCGATGTTCGCACGTGAGCGAGACCGCCAGTATCTCTTGAGGGTCATGTATGACCTAGCGGATGGTTCCACGACGGCATCCCTGTCAGCTTCCGAGATCGAGACCGAGACCGCGCTGACCCGCGATGACATCGACGGCGTGCTTCGATGGCTGGCTGGCGAAGGCCTCGTGGACTACGAGGCTTGGGATGGCTGGATCGCACTGACGCACGCTGGGATCAAGGCAGTCGAGGCCCAGGAGTCGCTCGCCGCCCCGCCCACGCTCGAGCCGATCATGGATGCTGCTTGGGGCCGGTCTGGGCCGGGCGAAGGGCCGATGTCGTCCGATGAACGGGCATCTGCTCGTCAACTCCTGGGTGCGGTTCGTGCGATGCTGACAGCATCGCTCGAGACGGCCGAACAGCGGGAGCGGGTGCAGGTACGCCTAGACCACATCGAAGCCGCGATCGGGACGTCGTCGAGACTCGACTGGATCCTCCTGTTGCTAGGGATGCTCTACTCGTTCGGCTGGACACTCGCGCTCGAGCCGGAGCGCGTTCAGAGGATCGTGGATCTGCTCTTCTCTGGCATACCCCGCATCGGGACCTAGTGTCTCGTGCCGCTGATGTCTAGACGGTAGGCCTGATGCCCGCTACGATCCTGGGTATGGCTCATCCCCCTGCTCCTCCGCTGCCGGTGTCCGAGGTCGATCGGCGTGTCCTCGAGGCCGTGGTGCGCGCTCCGACCAGCGAGCAGCGGGCGGTCATGCGCGCCCGCGTCGTGCTCCGCTCGTCGGATGGCGCTCCCATCGAGCGCGTCGCGGACGAGCTGGGTGTGGCGCTCATGACCGTGCGCCTGTGGCGTCGGCGCTATGCGCGACAGGGCATCGACGGTCTGGCCGATGCTCCCCGGCCCGGCCATCCGCCGACGTACACCCGGCAGGACCGGGACCGGGTACAGGCCATCGCGATGGGACCGCCGCCCGAGGGTCTGACCCACTGGAGCGTCCGGGACCTCGCGAAGCGGACGGGCATGAGCCCATCGACGGTCCACCGCATCTGGCGGGAGCGCGGCCTCCAGCCCCACCGGACCGAGACGTTCAAGTTCTCGACCGACCCGGCGCTCGAGGCCAAGGTCCGGGATGTCGTGGGCCTGTATCTCGACCCGCCCGACGGGGCCATCGTGCTCTCGGTCGACGAGAAGACCCAGATCCAGGCCCTTGACCGGACCCAGCCGATGCTGCCGCTGCGTCCGGGCCAGGTGGAGCGGCATACCCATGACTACACCCGCCACGGCACGACCTGTCCCTTCGCGGCGCTCGAGGTGGGCACGGGACAGGTCACCACCGACACCCGCGAGCGGCACACGGCTGCCGACTTCCTCGCATTCCTGCGCCAGGTCGCGAGGGCGTATCCCGCGGGCGACCTCCATGTCGTACTGGACGACGTCTCGAGCCACAAGACCCCCGAGGTGCAGGCCTGGCTGGCGCGTCATCCCCGGATCACGTTCCACTTCACGCCGACGAGCGCGTCGTGGATGAACCAGGTGGAGACCTGGTTCGGCATCCTCACCCGCAAGGCCATCCGCCGGGGCAGCTTCCGGAGCGTCAAGGAACTGGTGGCCATGATCGAGGCCTTCACCCGCCAGTGGAACGAGGGCTCCAGCCCGTTCCGCTGGGTCAGGACCGCCGACGAGATCCTCGCCAAGGCCGTGCGCAAGCCTCGAGCGACTAGTGAATCAGGACACTAGTCTATGCGTCGTATCCGATGGAACCTATCCGCCACGGCTGGCGATCGTCACAACCGACTAATGATTGAGGGGTCCTGGAACAGCCGCCCTTTCGAGAACGCCGGCGCCCTGGATCCGGTCACTCGCTGAAAGCGATCGGTGGAGCGTCAGCGGAGCGATTGGCGACGGCGCGCATCTTGAGATAGGCGGCCCACTGGTCGCCACCATTCGCCCGCAGCCAGCCCGCCATCTTCTCCGCCTCCTCGTGCAGCTCGATGTGACGGATGATCGTCGCTCTTCGTAGGAGGCTCTGGTCGCGGCTCAGCGTGAGGTACCCCGAGAGGCTGCGTCGGACACGTCCTCGATGTCGCTGCGCCAGTCGGGCGTCGACCAGCGGCGCCTCCGACCCATGCACCGCCGCCGACCGCACCCGGTCGTAGAGGAGCCATGTTTCGTCTGGGTGCTCGAACCGCCCGGTCACGATGCTGCTGAGGACAGCCTGGCGGAAGGCGATCGGGCTAGCCTTCTCCTTGTCCGACGTCTGCCCGAGGATGGCCTCCAGGGCGAAGAACTGATAGAGGACCGCGATCAGTGGGTCGCCGGTCATCTGCGCTCGCTCCAGCCACGCCGCTGCGAGCGCCGCTCGCTTGAGCGCATCGGGGATGGGATCCATCGGGATGCTGCCGACGATGTGGTCTGAGACGAGACTTTGCAGGTTGTCGTCCAGCTCCAGCTCGCCGGCGGCATGATCCGGAAGGCGCCAGCCACCGCCACCACCCTCGAGGGCGAAGCGCTCGCCCACCCGGAAGCGCAGCTGCAGGTCGGGTATCCCACGCAGATCACTGAGGGCGATCCGGAGGAGGCGGAGTGAGTGCCCGACGTGCAGCTTGGCACGCGCGCCCATCATCATGGGGTCGGTGCCGCGGACCTCAACCATCGCCACGGACCGATCGCGGCCACGCGGTCCGAAGATGTCAACCGCGGACGAGATCCGCGGGTCATGGAGCGGGAGCAGATCGATGCCGAACACGTGTCGCGACTGCTTGACGGCGAGGTACTCGACACTCACGAAGCACAGCCCTGTTTGGACGGGCCGCGCGTACTCACGGAGGAACCAGTGGACCGTGTCGGACGTGGGCTCGTGCCACGCTCTGCTCGCGAAATCACGGAGCGGACGCTTCGGTTCGCCGAGATGCTCGAAGCGCAGGTCCGCCTGGATGGCCTCGAGAGCGGCCGTGAGGGCCGCGGAGTCCGCCCTGGTCAACTGGACCCGCAACTGCGGGCCGAAGATCAGGTGGAGCGGCTCATCGGGCCCCGGCGATCCGCTCCCACGGATGGACCGCTCGAGTTCCAGGAGGGCCGTCTCGACCGATGGTGTGGGCATCGCTGACCGTCCCGCACGTTCGTTGACCGGCTCACTTCTTCCCATGCACCCTCCGCGCAGGCCACAGCCTATCGCGTCCACACGATGGGTAGATCGTGTGCGAGCACCAGGATCCGACGTCAGTCCACGTCGAGGACATCATGGGTCCGCAGGTAGCGACATCGTGAGTCACGGGCCAGTCGCTCGCGGATGAACCGCGCGGTGAACCCGGTGTCCTTGAGCACCGAGGCGAGCAGGCTGAGCCACACCGTTTCCATCAGCACGACCTGGCCGTGCCAGCCAGCGGCACGCTTGTCCTTCGTTCGGTGGGTCAGGGCGTTCCGGGTGGCCGCGACGCGCCGGGCGATGCGCCGTGGGTCGCCCCTGAAGCCGACCTCATGCTGGATCGCTCCCAGGAGATCCTCAAGCCTGAGGGCGAGCGAAGGCTGGTTGCTCCATTCCAGACGATGCCGGAGCCACTCGTGGTCGGCGTCGGGCGCAGCCGCGAGGATCCGCGAGACCCGGGCATCGTGGATCGTCGGCTCATCGACAGCGTCCCGCCCTGTGATCCGGTGGTAGCTCTCGGCCGCCTGGACACAGCTCAGGAACCGGCTGTCGAGGTAGCCGACGCCCCCGACCATAGCGGCGGTCGCGATGGTGGGGACGGCACGCAACCGCCCGTAGACATCGAACCACCGGGCCATGAACTCGTCGAATGGCAGCGGCAGCTCATGGATCGTGAACAGAGGCCGGTTGCCCCACGAGCGCGCGGCGCGCCGTCTGCACTTCGAGGTAGGTCACGATCCCGCTCGTCTGCATGCCGCGGCCTGCACGGACCGGGACCTCGAACCTCAGCCGTACTGGACGGCTCGGTCGCATCGTGGCGATCTCCATGAGCATGGTGACCGGCCGCACGAACCGGTCGATCCAGTCCTCCTGTTCGCGGCGTTGATTCGGCACGACCTCGAACCAGCCCATGCGCTCCCAGCTCACATGCGTCCGCGAAAACTGACGGCGAACGCCAGCGGCCAGGGTGATCGCTGCGTCCGCCGTCCTGGCCTCCCGCTTGGCCACATCGTGCGGCCTGACCCACTCCGAACCATCGGAGGCCCACTCGGCGAGCGGTTCATCCATCCACGCGCGGAGGTGCATCATCGAGAAGGATCCGTTGGCGAAGCGACGATCGTCCGGTGATCCTAGGTGCCCGCCGACGAAGCCGGACAGCGCCACCGATTCCTGCACCACATGTTCAGATCCGATGCCATGGGAGCCGGTGGTCGTGGTCCCAAGGGCGTCGACCAGAGTGATCTCGGTACCTGCGGTCGTCCTGCCGCAGATGACTGCGGCCCGCTCGGCCCCGGTCCCCAGCAGTTGCCCGTCGAGGCGCAGGCGCCAGCCGGTCTTGGGAGACCAACGCACCGTGCCGCCGACGGTGCGGCCCGGTGACTCAGCCACCCACCACGTGCCAGCTGCTTTGCCGCGCTCGCGTCGCGCTCCTCGCGGAAGAGCACGGGGGACTGTGACAGCTTCAAGGCGCGCAGGATCGGGCGCGCACCGGACCCACCGTCCTCGACGATGGCGTCACCGCGGAGCGCCACGAAG
>JBBSOS010000170.1:0-6223 GCA_038259505.1 Candidatus Limnocylindrales bacterium
ATCCGGGCCTGCCGGTCGGTCTCGTCGAACATCCGAGGCAGCGCGTCCAGTCGCTCCCACACCTCAGCGTCACTCAGCGACAGGTATGACCCAGAGCCAGGGGTCACTCCATCCGGCAGCACCGATACCGCCCCTGCGCACTCCCACCCGATCGCGGCCAGCAGCCCGAACGTATCGCCGGGAGCGACCCCACGCTCCGACTCGGCCGTTGTCCTGCGTCCCTCCTCGGGCAGCAAGTTGTCGAACCAGCTGCGGGCGAATGCCGCCGGCCAGGTCGCCTGCTCACCTTCATTCGCGATGGTGAGCGAGGCTCCACCAGCCACACGGTCGAACCGGATCTGAGACGAGCGGCGACCAGTGGACAGCGTGCCCGCCGGTTCGCGGCCCAGCCAGACGTCGAGTGTCGCGGGCATCAGTCGGTTGCGTCCGCCGTCACCACGGTTCCCTTCGGCGCCACGACCAACTTGCCACCCAGCATGACCACGGCTCGGACGGCGGTCTGGACGTTGACAGGTCCGCCCTGTTCCAGGGCGATCACGGTCTGGCGATCTACCCGAAGCCACTCCGCCAGCTGTGCCTGCGTCCATCCCTTGTCCCGTCGCAGGGCCTTGATCACCCGCCCCAGACTTGCCGCGTCGTGAGCCTCGCGCATGGGTCCGCACCTGATGCAGATATCGACCGTGGTCGACGTTGTCTCCGAATGACCGTTGTGTCGACTGCAGGCGACAATAGGTCATGCTGACTAAATATCAACTAGATCCGACATCACACCGGGTCACGCAGTCACGGTTCAGGTTCGATGCACAGGATCAGCGTTGCCGTTGGCGTCCATTGCCCGGGGTATCAATCTACCTGTACATGGTAGACTTCTACCATGACCATGAACATCAAGAATCCAGAGGCGCATCGCCTAGCGCAACAGATCGCCGCCCTCACTGGCGAGACGGTGACCGGGGCGGTGACCGAAGCCCTGCGCGAGCGACTCCTTCGCCTGGAGACCGACCGATCCGCCGAGCGCGACACACTGGCCGAGCGATTGGTGGTCATCGGACGCGACTGCGCCACCCGGCTCCCTGCTGTCGTGCGAGCCGTCGACCATGGGGACCTGCTCTACGGGCCGGACGGGCTGCCCCGGTGATCATCGACACCTCGGCCCTGGTGGCCATCCTTCGGAGCGAGCCTGAGGCCAGCCGGTTCGCGCGAGCCATCGCCGAGGCAACGGACAGGCGTGTCTCGGCGACCACCTACGTGGAGGTCGCGGCAGTGATCGACAGCGCTCGCGATCCAGTGGCGAGTCGTCGGGTGGACGAGCTGCTGCAGGTGGCTGGCATCGTCATCGAGCCAGTCAGCGAAGAGCAGGCGCGGCGCGCTCGAGAGGCCTACCGCGACTTCGGCACGGGCAGTGGCCATCCGGCGCGCCTGAACTTCGGCGACTGCTTCTCGTACGCCCTGGCCATCGACATGGGTGACGCGCTCCTGTTCAAGGGCGACGACTTCGTGCACACAGACGTGACCCCGGCACTCTGACCGCAATCATGTCGGGATCAGCCACAGCCTGCTCGGCCTCTGGCCACTGGAGCGACGGCGTCAGCGCCAGCCCGCATCCCGTGCCGCTCCGGGGACCTCGCCGCGGCATGTCCGCAACGGCGGTGGGCGGCTGCCGATGGCGCCATCCGGGCCCGCCACCAGTCGGTTCGCGCCTCGACCGCCTCGACACGACGGTCGCGAGGGTTCCGGGCGCTGCCGATCCTCGTCGGATCACGGGCGGCACGCAGTCGACATGAACTCCGGGGAGGGCACCGAACGACCCTTCACCATCCGCGAACGTCCGGATGCTGGATGTGCCGCCAGAACGGGCCAGGACGGGCCGGGGAGGGGCTCCCTGGTGACAGTTCTGCGCGGAGCGTGCAAGGAGTGTCCGTCTGGATGCATCCTGGGAGCCGGGAACGCACCGAGGACGGCGATCTCGTTCGCTGATGGTGCAAAAGGGTGGACCGGCGTGGCCACCCGGGGCACCTGCATGCGTTCGGTGAATCGGGCTCAGGAGGCTCAACGGCGTACTTGGTCAGGTCGGCGGCAGTGTGGCGCGTTGCTCCCTTGAGCGGTGTCGGCAGGAGGCCGACCAAGAGGCTCAGGTCGTGCCTGGGCGGGAAGTCCACCGACCTCGAGATGAGCTGTGCCTTGATAGCCTTCTCCGCGGCCTGCTGAGCGTGGAACGCGACCGGATACGGCGCACCGTCCTTGTCGCGATGACGCAGCAGGCCCTGCGCTGCCGAGAGGTCGTCGAGAGCGCTCCGGACCCGCGCTCGGACGGCCACTGACCGCGATCATGTCGAGATCAGCCACCAGCGGCCACCCCGGCGGCCTCACGAAGGTACAAGGACCTCCCTTCGCGCTGGGCGGCATAGAGGACCGACCATGGAAGATCGCGATCACCCGCGAGCAGTTCCGGGGTGGACACGACGATGTCCACAGCATGCTGGCGGGACGGCACGTCGACGAGGGCTCGATAGATCGCTCCTGTCGTAGCTCGCGCAGGCGTACCGTCCGGCATCACGATGAGGAGGTCGAAGTCAGAGTCGGATCCCGCGTCCTCTCGGGCACGCGAGCCGAACAGGATCACCTCGATCGGGTCGACGAGCTTGACGATGGCATCCAGCACCCGACTCAATTCCCGCGCTGCGGCCGGGTCCATCGCGATCCGTGTCATGTCGCCGCCGCCTTCTCCTCGCGCTCGCCAGTGCCGCAAAAGCCATCGTAGTCGGCCGGCCCTGTCCGCGGTGCGCACCCGGGACTACAGCCCGACCAGGGAGCGCAATTCCTCGGCGGTCAGCCGGCTCGACAGGTCCAGGCTGAGGTCGTCCACCACCGTATCGAAGAGGTCCTGCTTCTTGGTGAGGATGGTGCGGATGCGTTCCTCGATGGTGTCCGAGCACGTATAGGTGAACACCGTGACCGGGTGCTGCTGACCCACCCGATGCGCCCGGTCGCGCCCCCGGCTGTGCCACGATGTGCCCGATGACACATGACCTCGACCGGTTCCTGGTCGCGCAGGAGCAAGAGCAGGACGGCTACCTCGACGCGCTCGCGCAGCTGCGCCGCGGATCCAAGACAGGCCACTGGATGTGGTGGATCTTCCCGCAGATCGCCGGCCTCGGGGAGACCGACCGATCCCGGTACTACGCGATCGCCTTCGTCGATGAGGCGCGCGCGTACTCCGCCCACAACGTCCTCGGCATTCGACTCCTGGAATGTGCCCGCGCCATGCTCGGCACGGAGGGTCGGACCGCGGAGTCCATCCTGGGCACCACCGACGCGAAGAAGCTGCGCTCCTGCATGACGCTGTTCCTGCGCGCTGCACCGGACGAGCCGCTGTTCGGTCAGGTGCTCGACCGCTTCTTCGACGGCATCCCCGATGACCGTACCGACGCGAAGCTCCGCGATCAGGCGGCGTCCGTCCCCGACCTGGAGGCGGCCCCATAGCGTGGAGCGCGGCATCGGGGTGTACGACGCGAGCTATCCCTGTCTCGCCCGCGACGCGGTCGCCGCACGCTCAGGCCAGGGCGACGGTGACGTCGTATCGCTGGAGCTGCACATCCCGGGTCACGAGCGTTAACCCTTCGAGCATCGCCTGGGCGACGAGCATCCGGTCGAACGGGTCCGCGTGATGTGGCGGCAGTTCGCCCGACGCCCACGCGTGGCCCGGCTCGATGGGCAGGGGAGCGAGGCCGGCCTGGTCGCAGACCTCGAGCAGGTCGTCGGGCGCCGTCAACCGACCCAGCGCCCGCTTGATGGTGATCTCCCAGATGGACGCAGCACTCACGAACACCTCCACCAGGGGATCCGCGAGTGATGTGCGGAGCTGTACGTCGAGATGCTCTGGCTCCGTGAGCAGCCAGAGCAGGACATGCGCATCCAGCACGAAGCGGGTCATCGACCGCCGAACAGGCCTGTGATCTCATCGTCGGCAGCGTCGAACTCGGGGCCGACGATGACCTTGCCCGCCCACTGACCGAACTGTCGCGGCTCGTGCCGGGGTTCGTACCGGATCAACCGCGCGATCGGTTTGCCAGCCCGGCCGATGACGATCTCTTCGCCCCGCTCCGCGCGACCCAGTAGACGGGACAGCTGCGTCCTGGCTTCATGGATGTTGACCACCGAGGTGGGTGCGCTCATGGACTACGTCTAGTCGGACCAGCGTCACGGTGCTCTCTGTGCCTCGCGACGTGCGGTGCTTCAGCGGTAGACCTCCCGCCGGTGACCGACCTGCACGACGAGGACGATCATCACGTCGTCCTGGATGGCGCATAGGATCCGGTAGTCGCCGACCCGATACCGCCAGAGTCCTTCGCCACGAAGCGGCTTCCCAGAGCTCCGAGGGCTGTCGACCGCCTGGATACGCTCGGCCATGAACCGGACGATGGCTCGGGCCGTCTGCCGGTCGAGCTTGTCCAGCTCGCGAACGGCACGCTCCGACCACTCGACACGGTACACGTCAGGCGTACCTTGCCAGCAGTTCCTCCGTGGAGATCGTGCGTCCGCCCGACGCGACGTGCTCGTCGAGCGCCTCCTGGGCGAGGTAGGTGTCCTCCAGGTCTTCGAGGTGCTCCAGGATCGCCTCGCGCGCGTAGAACGACTTGGAACGGCCGGTCTTGCGGGCAAGGGCGTCGAGACGCTCCTCGATCTCGGGCGGTAATCGCAATGCCAGTGTCCCACTCATCTACCGTTCCCCGTGCAGTCACGCAGCCGTCGCTATACAAGTATCGCATGCCGGGATTCACCCGGCACCGCTCAAGACTGCGACTGCGACCGTCGTATTATGTATCATGTCGTCATGACAGACATGACCGTCGCGGACGTGGCGCGGGTGTGCGGGGTGACGGAGCGGACCGTGCGCCGATGGTTGCGCGAAGGGCGGCTGCCTGCGAACCGGGTTGGCGGCCGCGTGCGCATCTCCGAGGGAGCGGTCCGGGAGTTGGCGGCACCCTATGGCGCGACGCCGGTCGCCGAGGCCCCCGAAGCACCCGGGGGGGCGACCTGGTTGGCGTCGCTCCAGGCTCCTGACCGGCTCGCGGCCGTGGAGACGCGACGCGTCGAGCGAGCCATCGCGCTGATGGACATGGTCCGGAACATGTCGGTGGGGGAGGGCGCCAGTCTGGAGGCGCCCGGGTCGGTCCGCGAGGGTCGTGACGAACAGGATGCCCGCTGGGACGGGCGATCCGGATGATCCTGGATGCGAGCGTCATCGTCGCCTGGTTCCTGCCTGACGAGCCGCTGGCCGATCGGGCGCTCGAGGTCCGTGCGCAGGCGTTCGGCGGTTCGGAGCGGGCACTCGTCCCCGCCATCTGCTGGACCGAGGTCGCGCATGCGCTCGTGCGCGCGATGCGCCGCGGTCGACTGCCGCTCGTGGCGCTCGAGCCGGCGGCTGGAGCGCTCCGCGAGCTGATGGCCCTGGTGCCGACGCACGAGGTCGACACAGTGGAGTCGATGCGGTTGGCCATCGAGCAGGGCATCGGCGTGTACGACGCGAGCTATCTCTGCCTCGCCCGATCTAGGCGCGAGCCGCTCCTGACGCTCGACCGGCGCCTGGCGGATGCGGGCATGGCGGGCGCCATCGATGTGGTCTGGCTGGGGGATAGCTCGTGGTGACCTGGGAGTGGGCACATCAACGAGGCTCCACGCGGGTGATCCTGCCCGCTCACGACGGCCATCCGAAGCAGCTCCCCGTTCTTGAGCCCCTTGACCCTGCCTGCAGGACGGTCGTCGCCTCGTGGTCCGGAAGCAAGTCCAGACCCCGGCCGGCGACATCTCGTCGAGCAGCACCTTCATGCAGGCACGGCCCCGTCACGGTCGGGAACTGCCTCAGCAACTCTTCGAGCGTCTCGCCGGTTTCCGGGTACTCGAACAGGGTGTCCACGGGGACGCGCGTCCCGGTGAAGACCGGCGCACCCCACGCGCGATCGTCCGACCGCGTGACGAGCGGCAGGTCAGTGGTCATGGCGGCACCTCCATCCAGTGTTCCGTCCTTGTCCAGCACTACGCTCCTCGCCAACGCGGGCCGTTCTCCTGCGTCGGTCGCCACCATCGCCGGATCGAGCCATCCGGCCCGTCACGCCCGGCTTGGGCACATGCGGGCGAAGTCGCACCAGCGGCACGCCGTGCCGGGACTGGCGGAGAAGTCGCCCGAGCGCATCCGTGACACACGGGCAAAGATGTCGTGGCG
>JBBSOS010000171.1:0-6203 GCA_038259505.1 Candidatus Limnocylindrales bacterium
GTGGAGAACGGCCACAGGCCGCTCGAGAACCAGGTGTCGAAGATGTCCGGATCCTGGCGCAGGTCGGCCGCGCTGCGCCCGCAGCTGGCGCAGCGATCGGGACCCGTCTCGGCATCGGACACGCTGACATGCCCGTCCGGGCAGTACCACGCAGGGATCCGATGGCCCCACCACAGCTGTCGGCTCACGTTCCAGTCGTGGATGTCCTCCATCCAGCTGAAGAAGGTCTTCTCGAACCGCTCGCTGACGAACCGGGTCCGACCCTCACGCACCGCAGCCATGGCCAGCGCGGCCATGGGCTTCACGTCGACGAACCACTGGGTCTTGATGCGCGGCTCGACGACATCATCGCTGCGTTCGCAATGCCCCACGACCATCTCGTGGGGGGTCGCCGCGACCAGGTCACCACGGGCATCCAGGTCGGCCAGGATGCGCTGACGCGCCTCGGCGAGCGTGAGCCCGGCATATGGCCCTGCCGCGTCAGCCATGTGACCGTCGTCCGTCATGACGTCGATGACCGCCAACTCGTGTCGCCGACCGGTGGCGAAGTCGGCGTGGTCGTGGGCCGGGGTGATCTTCACAGCTCCGGTACCGAAGCCGGGCTCCACGGAGGTATCGCTGATGACCGGGACGGTCCGCTCGACGAACGGGATGCGCACCTGCGCACCGACGAGGTGGCTGTACCGCTCATCATCAGGATGCACCGCGACCGCGGTATCGCCGACGATGGTCTCGGGTCGCGTCGTGGCGACCGTGATGCCCGCGACCGGATCCGGTGCGCCGTCAGCGTCCACGAGGTGGTAGCGGATCGACCAGATGGTGCCGGACTGAGGGCGGGACGACACCTCGAGGTCGGAGAGGCTGGTCCGGCAACCGGGACACCAGTTGATGAGCTGCTCATCCCGATAGGCAAGCCCATCGTCGTACAGGCGCTTGAACGCGGTCCGCACGGCCCGCGCGGAACCAGCGTCCATCGTGAACCGCTGGCGGCTCCAGTCCGCCGACACGCCCAGGCGCTGATGCTGCTCGGTGATGATGTCGCGCGTGGAGTCCATGAACTGCCACATCCGCTCGAGGTAGCGGTCACGCCCCAGGCTTGCCCGGCTCTCCCCTTCCCCGGCCAGGATCCGGTCGAGCACGACCTGCGCCGCGATCGAGGCGTGGTCGACACCGGGAAGCCAGAGCGTGGCATGGCCCAGCATCCGGGCCCGCCGCACCATCACGTCCTCGAGCGCCGCGGTCAGCGCGTGACCGACGTGGAGCGCGCCCGTGACATTCGGCGGTGGCTGGATGATGACGAATGGCGGCAGCGACGTGGTCGGGCGCGAGCCCGTGCCATCGGGGGCGAAGACGTCCGCCGCCTCCCAGGCACGCCGGACGGCAGGCTCCACCTCGGTGGGACGGTAGGTGGATCCGATATCGGGCATGGTCTCGGACATCTGACTCCGGAAGCGCTGCTGCGAAGGGGTCGCCAGCGACGACCGCCTGGTGGCGCGACATCACCGTTGGCAGAGCCAGCCTGCATGTCCGCGCGAGGGCCTCCGAGTGTAGCGCAGCCACGCTGCCGCCAGACCCCGCGCATACTCGGGGCCATGACCCGACGAGGACCGAGGCTTGCGGCCAGTCTCGCGCTGATCCTGGCGACATGCTCGGGCGCGTGGGTCGTGCCCGCACGCCCCAGGGCAGCCGCCGCAGCTGCGCCGATCGCCTCACCGGGCGCCCGGCCGGTCGCAGCCTCACCGGGCGCCCGGCCGGTCGCGGCATCACCGGGCTCCTCGCCGGCCGCATCGCCGCCCGCGGCGGATCCCCTCGTGGCCAGCCTGCTCCAGGCCGCTGACCTGCCGCCCGGGATGGTGCCCGCGACCGGTCCCCAGGAGGGCTCCAGCTACGACATCGATGATGCTGCCTTCGTGGCCAACGACGGCACCCGCATCGTGTCGAGGACGTGGGGCATGGACGGTGACGCCGGCTCCAGCATCGTGTTCGACTTCCGGATGCAGTTCCCGACGCCGGACGCGGCGTCGGCATATCTCGCGGCGGCCCTGCCGACCCTGTCCGAGACTGCCACGACGGGCCTCCAGCCACTCACGGATGTGCCGGCCATCGGGGAGGACACCCGCGCCTACGGTCTCGAGACCAGCGGCGATCAGGGCCCGGTCACCATCCGGACCTACCTGTTCCGGGTCGGTCCAGTGGCGGCCAAGGTCCTCGGCGGCGGTGCCGGCCTGACCGGTCCCGAGGTGGAGGCCATCGCCCGGGCGGCGGCATCGCGCATGGAGGCCGCCGGCCCCCCCGCCCCCGGCTCGCCCCGTCCCGCGCCGACGCCCGCGCCGAGTGGCAGTCCTGGGCCATCCCTGCCGACCGGTGATCTGGGCGGGTTGCTGCTGGCCCATATCCCGGACGCCATCGCCGCGAGCTGCGTCCCCGACACGCAACGGCTGTGGGAGGGCGAGCTGGAGACGCTCGCGTGCTCGCTGCTGGATGCTGACGTGGTGGTGACGTACAGCGGTTTCGATACCCACGACCACATGGGTGCGGCATACCAGGAGTCGCTCGACGCCCTCGACATGTCCGACCTGGCCGACTCCTGCGACCTGGGCACCTGGACCGGGTCCTACCAGGCGAACGGCGTCGACGTTGGTCAGGTCACCTGCTGGTCGGAGCCCAACGGACGGGCGATCATGTGGTCCGACGACCGGCTCTCGATGCTGTCGGTGGCGGTGTCGCCATCGCTGGACAGCGGCGGACTCTACCAGTGGTGGCTGGGCGCCGGTCCCACCCCCTGAAGGTCAGTCCTGGTAGCCGAGCCAGACGACGCTGCACAGCCAGATGGTGATGCCGCTGCCGGCCGCCAGGGCCACCGCCGCGGCGCGCGTGAGCCCGTCCCGGAACGCGATGGCCAGCAGGATCCAGAGCAGCGGCAGCGCGTCCACGATGAACCGGTAGCCGACCTGCGCGAACCCCGGGTTGCCGTGGGCAAGGTCGGGCAGGATGACCAGGATCGCGGTGATGGCCGTGACGAGCGCGAGGCGGCCGCGCGCCTCCACGATCCACCACAGGATGGGCATGGTGAGCAGGACGGACGTGCCTCCCCAGCCGGGCAGCACCCAGGGCAGCGAGTCCTGCCAGTCGACACCCTTGAGCAGCATCGTATACAGGCCCTGCGGGATGTACCAGAGCGAGTCGATACCGTGGGGGTACCACGACTCGTCGAGGACGCTGTTCCCATCCACATCCCGGATGAGCCCGTACCCGAACTCCAGTGGATCCCCGAATCGAGCCAGGTTGTAGCCAGCCACGAGCATGGCCGGGATCGCGATGCCGAGCAACACCCACGCCCAGCCGCCTCGTCGATACAGGTAGAGGAGCAGGGGCAGGGCGAGGCCCACGGGCAGGCGTGCCGCGGCCGCCGCGCCCAGTAGCAGGCCGGCCAGCAACGGCCAGCGACGGTCGAAACCCAGGAGCAGGGCCCCGAGCAGGAGTGCCGCGGCGAGCATCTGCGGCGCCAGGTGCTGCCCGCCCGTGCCGGCGACCCAGAGCACCTCGGAACCGAATGCCCATGCCAGCGTCAGCGCCCAGCGAGGTACCTCGGCGACATCGAGCCGGCCGAGCAGCGACCACATGAGGGCGACCGACGCGCCGCCCGCGACGGCTGCGCTGACATCGGTCCAGACGGGCAGGTCCACGACGGCGAACGGGACCAGCAGCATCGACAGCAGTGGCGGGAACGGTGAGTACCAGCCACCTCCGCTCCGGGGCACGAGCTCCAGCCACGGGATGGCGTCGAGCAGGTGGAGACGTCCCGCCACGAACGCCTGGGCGATGGGCCAGTGGGAATCGGTGTCCACCTGGGTGGGGCCCACCACGACGTACACGACGGCCGCGATGATGCCCAACGCGATGCCCGTCCAGCGTTCCATCGCGGCATCCTATCGGGCTATCGGGCGCGTGGACACCCGGGTGGTCCCGGGGCTGTCGGCCGGTGCAGCGCCTGTGCGGTCAGGATCGGTCAGGCGCCGCGTTTCCAGCGGTCAGGTGCCGCGTTTCCAGCGGTCAGGCGCCTCGCTCCAGGCGAAGCGTGTCGTAGTTGGTCTCGTCGACCCCACGATCGACCTCTGCCTTGGTCAGCAACAGCGGGGCACGACCATCGCGGATGGTCTCCTCCGTGATGATGCAGCGGCGCACGTCGGTCCGTTCCGGGATGTCGTACATCACGTCGAGCAACGACTCCTCGACGATCGACCGGAGTGCCCGGGCACCGGTCTTGCGCGCCTGGGCGAGCTCCGACGCGGCAGCGATGGCACCGTCTGTGAACACCAGGTCCACCTTGTCCAGTTGCAGGAACTTCTGGAACTGGCGGGTGACCGCGTTGCGCGGCTCGGTCAGCACGCGCATCAGGTCGTCACGGGTGAGCGCGCTGAGCGTGACCGTCACGGGCAGCCGGCCGACGAATTCGGGGATGAGCCCGAACTTGAGCAGGTCCTCCGGCATGAGATGCTCCAGGAGCCGTTCCCGCTCGACCGGGTCGAACCCGCCCTCGGCCCCGAAGCCCATCGATCGCCGGCCCACACGCTCCTCGATGATGCGCTCCAGGCCCTCGAAGGCACCACCGCAGATGAACAGCACGTTGGTGGTGTCGATCTGGATGAAGTCCTGGTGGGGATGCTTGCGGCCTCCCTGCGGCGGCACGTTGGCGACGGTCCCCTCGAGGATCTTGAGCAGTCCCTGCTGGACGCCCTCCCCCGATACGTCCCTGGTGATTGACGGGTTGTCCGCCTTGCGTGCGATCTTGTCGATCTCGTCGATGTAGATGATGCCCCGCTGGGCACGTGCGACATCGAAGTCAGCCGCCTGGATGAGGCGCAGCAGGATGTTCTCGACATCCTCCCCGACATAGCCGGCCTCGGTCAGCGAGGTCGCATCCGCGATGCAGAACGGGACATCCAGCACCCGCGCCAGGGTCTGGGCAAGGAGTGTCTTGCCGCTGCCAGTGGGACCGACCAGGAGGACGTTCGACTTCTGGAGTTCCACGTCGTCGATCTGGTTGCCAGCGTTGACACGCTTGTAGTGGTTGTAAACCGCGACCGAGAGCACCCGCTTGGCGCGCTCCTGGCTGATGACGTACTCATCCAGGGCGTCCTTGATCTGTCGCGGGTTGGGCAGTTTGGAGACGTGCGGTCGTGGCCGCGGCGTCTCCTGCATCTCCTCCTCGATGATCTCCTGGCAGAGGTTGATGCACTCGTCGCAGATGTAGACGCCCTGACCCGCGATGAGCTTGCGGACCTGCTCCTGGCTCTTGCCGCAGAAGCTGCACCGATAGGGGACCTTGGTCCCCTTGCTGCCGGCCGTCGACATTCGAAGCTATCCCCTGTTCTGGGTCTGGCCGCTGACGCCTGTCAGCGGGTCGCCTTCTCTGGCTCGTCGGGCGGCGACTTCTTGTCGGAGCCCCGGCTCCCCGCACGCTCCCGCACCGGTGCCGCCACCGGCGGCCGATCCCGCTCGGCATATACCTCGTCGATGATGCCATACGAGCGCGCCTGCTCGGCGGACATGAAGTAGTCCCGATCGGTGTCCTTGATGACCTTCTCCTCGGTCTGACCGGTGTGATCGGCAAGGATCTTGTTCAGGCGCTTGTTGAGTTCCTCGAGCTCCTTGACCTGGATGAACACGTCGGGGGTATTGCCGCGGAACCCGGCCGAACCCTGATGGATCATGATCCGCGAGTTGGGCAGCGCATAGCGCTTGCCCGGCGCCCCGGCCGCCAGCAGCACCGACGCCATGGACGCGGCCATGCCGATGCAGATCGTGCTCACGGGGGCCCGCAGGTACTGCATCGTGTCGTAGATGGCGAGGCCCGAGGTGACGACACCGCCGGGCGAGTTGATGTACAGGCTGATGTCGCGCTCCGGATCCTCGGCATCCAGAAACAGCAGTTGGGCGATGATGAGGTTGGCGATGTGATCCTCGATGGCATCGCCCAGGAAGATGATCCGCTCGCGCAGCAGCCGGCTGTAGATATCGTAGGCACGCTCGCCCCGGCTCGAGGTCTCGATGACCATGGGCACGAGCATCGCGCGCGCCTCGAGCGCCGTCGCGAGCGCCGCCGAGGTGTGACGAGCGGCCGCGGAGTGACGAGCAGCCGCGGTGTGGTGAGCAGCCGCGGTGTGGTGAGCAGCCGCGGTGTGGTGAGCGGCCGGGCGAAC
>JBBSOS010000172.1:0-6131 GCA_038259505.1 Candidatus Limnocylindrales bacterium
CAGCAGCTTCCTGCCCAGGCCGACCAAACCGATCTGCATCAACATCTCCTTGTTCACTTGCGGCGCTACGGCGCGCCCGATATCGGGGTCGACGCGCTGCCGGCTGCGTCGACGCGTCTCACGCCCGAGGAAGATCGGTCCATCGCATCAGCGGCGGGACGAACGCGCCGTATGGCTGATAGCTGTAGTAGGGGTACAGGCCAGAGAGGTAGTCGGCATCCTTCACGGCGAGCTCCGGGTCGTACGGGGGTGCCCCGGCCACGTGCTCACGGGTGTGGCTGATGTGGACCTCGTGATCGGTGATCCCCGTGATCGCCTCGACCGGGATCAGGGACTTCGTCTGGCCGAGGCCCAGGAAGCCGCCGGAGGCGACCTCCATGAAGCGCACCTTGCCTGCGGCAGCGTCCGCCAGCAGGCCGTCGATCGTGCCGAGGTCCCGACCATCCCTGTCCTTGACCATGCGCCCCCGGATGTCCTCGTCGGAGTTCGAGACGGTCTCTTCCATGTCGCGCAGTCTCCTGAGTGTGGACGTGTTCGCTGCGTCCTCGCCCTGGACCGGGGTGTCCTTGTCGGTCATGCGTGCGACCTTCCTGGGCGCGATGTGGTGGCCGGATGGTCCGCCGGGCGTATGTGACCCGAGGACGTACCCTCAGTGCGTCCCCGCACGGCGGGACCGGGCGGCCGATGCACGAGACCGGCCACGCGCCCTTCGGTCCCTACTGTCTCCTCCGCACACCGGGTCGTCATGACGGTCTGTCATCCGCGCGCCTCGAGCCGGTCACCGGCCCGTGGTCGACGACCTCCGCGCACGCCACGAACGAGAGCGAGTCTGAGGCGCCCGGCCGTAGAATGACCTCGGGCACGCCGCTGGGTCGCTGCCCAGTAAGGACCAGACGTGACCGACAGTCAGGTGGCCGCCCCGGAGGCCGCGCCACGCCGCGCGCTCGTGTTGCATGACCGCGCGCTCGTCGTGGACCTTGTCACTCTGACCCTCAATCACGGCGTATTCGAAGTTCGGGCCGCCAGCGATCTGGCCGAGGCGGAGACGATCTTCATGGAGTGGCACCCACACCTGGCCGTGGTCGACATGGATCACGACGCCAGCAGCGTGCTGCTCCGGCGGCTGGGCACCTCGAACACCCTGACCCGGGGCTCCACGCCAGTGCTCGGTCTGACTCGTCGGGGCGACCTCAAGACCAAGCTCAGGGCATTCGACCTGGGCGTGGACGACATCCTGACGGTGCCGTTCTCGCCCGAGGAGCTGCTCGCTCGATCGATCGTGCTCACTCGCCGCGCGACCGGACGCGAGCGCCCGATCATCCCCTCTATCAGGCTGGGCGAGATGGAGATCGACATCCTCGAACGCGAGGTGCGCACCGGCACATCGGTCGTGCACCTGAGCGTGATCGAGCAGAGCCTCCTGTACCTCCTGGCCAGTCGCGGCGGACGGGTCGTGACGCGTGATGAGATCCTCGACGGGATCTGGGGCACCGACTTCGTGACCGAGAGCAACATCGTGGATCGCCACGTCCGAAGCCTGCGCATCAAACTCCAGGACGACTACCGGCACCCGCGCTTCATCGAAACGGTCCCGGGGCAAGGCTATCGGTTCATCCCGACGTTCTCGAACCTCGGCTGGGGCAGCGACGATGGCGCGGGTCAGGGGCCTGACGGACCGGGGGTACGCAGCGCCCGCCGGCCCTCATGGACCGCGAGTCAGGCGGGGGTGGGATCGTGAGGCGCGCCCACCGGGATCGGTCCTGGCGCCGCAGCGTGGCCGCGTCGGTCCCAGGGCGTCCCAAGCCGCGGTAGGAGGTACCGATCGATGCCGTACCAGCCCGAGACGCGCCATGCGAGGATGAGCCCGATGGCCATGCTGAACAGCACGGGATTCGTGGATGCCGAGCCTGAGAGCATGAACGACATGTTCATCACGAGGCCGAAGAACGCTGCGAACCCGGTGAGGCATCCGAACAGCAGCCCCAGGCCGATGCCGATCTCACCGAGCAGGACGAGCCACGAGAACCAGGGCGCCGCGTCGTTGTCGATGAGCGTCTGCAGGAAGCCACGCCACCATTCGAAGGTGATGGGCGCGTGGCCTCCGGCCGGGATGGCGACCGCACTGGCCCAGAACCCAGCAAGGGCCTTGCCGCCACTGGTCCAGGCTGGGTCGTTGAACTTGTCGATGCCGGCGCTCAAGAACTCGAAGCCCACGAACAGGCGGATCGGCAGCCAGAACAGGCCTGCCCGCGTATTCCCGAACAGGAACCGCGTGAACCCGGGTCCCTCCACGTCCACGGCCTGGGTATCCGGGTCGCGGCTGTCCGCGAAGAGGCCGGCCACAAGCGCGACGGCCAGGACCCAGAACAGCACCGTGACGAGTTCACGGGCATCACCCGTGGGCGAGAGCCATGGGTTGGTGAGGTAGACGAGCAGTAGTGCTGCGATGATGCCTACGGGCAATATGGATCTGCGAAGCGCGTCCATGGGATCGTCCTTTCGTACGTGGCCCGATACGGTGGGCTGCGCCGTCCCGTACCCACCTAGAGTCGCGGCTGGAGCCAGGAAGCCCGCCCCCCGGTGGAGGCCTGTTCACAGTGCTGCCGATGCAGCGGGCCGGTGGCGCATCGGCCCTGATGACAGTGCTCGGGTCCTTCATGGCCGTCATGACGGATGCACATCTGCCGGACTCATGTCCGGAGGTTGGCAGAGAGGGTTGCGCGCTCCCCAGGCTGCGGCCTTCGTTGGAACCCACTCAGTCAACGGCAGTCGAAAGTTGACCCCTTCGGGTCACTCACGCTGCTTCGTCGCTCTCGGTACGTTGCATTTTGCGGTTCTTGAGCCGGTAGCCCTCGCCCTTGAGGGCCCAGCACGCGTCTGGCCCGGAGCAAGGCTATTGGCAATAGCTCTCATGGCTATGTATCGTAGCCGTCAGCGATCGGTGCCAAGCGAGGTCAAGGCGTACGAGGGAACGACGGACGATGCACCAGCCACACAGCGCCAGCCTCTCGCAAGCTATCGACGGCCCGTCGCCGACCATCGATGGCCCGGTGCGTGCCTGGCTTCGGCTCGAGGGGCTCGCGGCGCTGGCCGTCGGGGCCGTCATCTACGGTCGCTTGGGAGGCGACTGGCTCTGGTTCGTGCCCGCCCTGCTCGCGGTCGACATCTCGATGATCGGATACCTGCGCGGGCCACGGGTCGGCGCCTTCGTCTACAACCTGGGCCACACCTGGGCCACGGGCATTGCCATCCTGGGGGCGGGCCTGATCATGGACATGCCGGCCCTGGCGATGAGCGGCGGCGTGCTGGTCGCACACGCGGGCATGGATCGGGCGGCCGGGTACGGGCTGAAGCTCCAGACCGGGTTCTCCGACACGCACCTCGGTCGGATCGGCAGGCATCGCGGGATTGTGGCTTCGACCACCTCGGCCGCCATCCCGCCGAACGTGCGGTGAGCCCCGCGGTGGCGCGTACCTCCAACGAGGCGATCGTGGCTGCCGCCCGTATGCTTCTGGAGGCGGCCGGTCCGGACGCGGTCACGATGCAGGCGGTCGCGACTGCCGTCGGGGTCCGGGCACCGTCGCTCTACAAGCGATTCCTTGACCGAGCGGCGCTCCTCACAGCCATCGCGGACGACGTCGCAGTCGGGTTGGCGGACGCCACAGCGCCGCTCGATCCCATGCGGGATCCACGACGCACGGTGCGCCGGATGGCTCGCCGCTACCGCGCGTTCGCGCACCAGGCGCCACGATCCTATGGGCTCCTGTTCACCTCGGGCGTGCGACCCTCGTCGGACACCGATGCGCTGGCCAGTGCCGGGATCCTGCGCGTGACGGCACGACTCGCGGGGCCAGCCCGGGCGCTCGAGGCCGCGCGACTGATCGTCGCCTATCTGCATGGGTTCGTGAGCATGGAGCTGGCCGGCGCGTTCCGGCTGAGTGGCGACGTGGATCGCGCCTTCGAGCATGGCATCGACGCCATCATCGCGGGCCTGTGGGCGCCCGGACCGCAGCGCATATCGATGGAACGTCGCGCCTGATGTCTGTGGACGGCGAGTCCGCCGTCGCTGTCGGCTGCCGATCTACGCCGCAGCCATGCCCAGCGCCGCCGTGATCCTGGCGATCATCGCGGTCTCCTGGGCCACGACCCCGCCCTTCGCTTCGGCGACCTTGTTGGCCACCGCGAGCACGAATGCCCGATAGGCGTCGAGCTCATCGGGTGCCGTGGCCGTCAGCAACGTCACCGACGCGCCGAGCGCGGCGATGGTCTCGGCCTCCACCTTCTGGAGCGAAGCCGTCAGGCCGAACCCCGTGTCGTGGGTCGCACCCAGATCACGCACCAGTTGGCTCTGGCTGTGTACGTGCTCGGTGGCCATCTCCCTGGCCAGCGCGTTCGCCTCGCCAAAGCTGTCGGTGAAGTCCTTGTGGGCCAGCGAGACGAGCATACCGGCGCCGGTGACGCTCCGGCTCAAGGTCTTCCACTCGTCCTCGGAGAAATCTCCCTTGGCTGCCATGTGGCACTCCTGCTATGTGGGTGACTGCCGCTGGACCACATCGGCATCGTTCATGCCGCCGGGATGCGCTCTCCCAGGCGAGGGCGCAGGGCGTCCGGCACCCGGATCGAGCGGTCGGGCTCCTGGTAGACCTCGAGGATGGCCGCCACGGTGCGGGCCAGCGCGAGCCCCGACCCGTTGAGCGTGTGCAGGACCTCGGGCTTGCCGCCGGCCTCGGGGCGCCATCGGATGTTCATTCGCCGCGCCTGGTAGTCCCGGAAGTTGGACACCGAGCTGACCTCGAGCCAATCCTCGACTCCCGGCGCCCAGACCTCCAGGTCGTACTTCTTGGCCTGGGTGAAGCCGACGTCGCCGGTCGCCATCAGCTTGACGCGGTACGCGAGGCCCAGTCGCTGGAGGGCGACCTCGGCGCGCCCGACCAGCCACTCGAGCGTATCGCCCGACGCATCCGGTCGCTCGAAGCAGACCATCTCGACCTTGTCGAACTGGTGGACCCGGAGGATGCCCCGGGTCGCCTTGCCCGCGGCACCCGCCTCGCGCCGGAAGCAGGGGGAATAGGCAACGTAGCGGATGGGCAGTGCGGCAGCCTCGATGATCTCGTCGCGATGGATGTTGGTGACGGGCACCTCCGCGGTGGGCACGAGGAACAGGTCGTCGCGCGTGACGACGTACATCTGGTCCTCCTTGTCCGGGATCTGGCCCGTGCCCCGAGCGGACGCGCTGTTGACGACCGCGGGTGGCCACACCTCGGTGAAGCCGTGCTCCCGCGTGTGGAGGTCCAGGAACAGGTCGATGAGGCTGCGCTGCAACGCGGCACCGGCACCCAGGTAGATGGGGAAGCCGGACCCCGCGACCTTGGCCCCGGCGGCGAGGTCGATGATGCCGAGGGCTTCGGCGATCTCCCAATGCGGCTGCACGATCACCCCAGCGGTGTCCGCGTGTGGTCGCGGGTCGCCCCAGGTGCGCACGATGACGCTCGCACTGGCATCCCCGACGGGCACGTCCGCATCGGGTGGATTGGGGATCAGCAGCAGCAGGTCGTCGAGCGCGCTCTGGGCCTCGTGCACCACGGCGTCGAGGGCCGCGATCCGCTCGCCGAGCTGCGTGGAGTGGTCGCGGAGCGTCGCGACATCCGACGACCCGGGACTCGCGCCCGCCTTGATCGCGGCACCCATGCGCTCGCTGACCTGCTTGCGTTCCGCGCGCAGGTTGTCGGCCTCGCCGGATGTCTCACGGCGCCGAACGTCGACCGCCAGTGCCTCGTCGACGCGTTCGGGGTCCTCGCCCTTGGCGACCGCACCTGCCCGGATGGCCGCGGCATCGTCACGCAGGCGCTGGATACCGACGCTCACTGATCGGGCCCCGCGTCGGCCATCTCGGCGGGCGTCACCTGGGGGTAATCACCCGCCGCATCCCGAAGGCGCTGGACCACGAACCCACGGTCGAGGCTGGCCAGGAGCCAGCCAGCGCGGGGACCGTTGGATCGGCCCAGGAACGCGACGTAGATGGCCGCGAACGCATCGCCCGACGTCACGCCGTACATCTGGGTCGTGCCGAAGATGAGGTCCTGCCAGGCATCGCCGGCCCCCGGCTGGGTCGCTTCGGCCTCCGCAGCGAG
>JBBSOS010000173.1:0-6079 GCA_038259505.1 Candidatus Limnocylindrales bacterium
GTTCGCCGCCGCCCTGGCCGAATTGGGGCTGGCTCCCGACCAGGCCAGCACCCAGATCGTGCAGCGCGATCGCCATGCCGCCTTCCTTGGCGCGATCGCGGTGACCGGCGGGTCCATCGAGCGCTTCGCCGTCGAGGTCCGCAACCTCCAGCACACCGAGATCGCCGAGCTGCAGGAGCCGTTCCGCACCGGCCAGACCGGTTCTTCGGCGATGCCACACAAGCGCAACCCCATCCTCTCGGAGCGGCTCACGGGTCTGGCCCGCATCCTGCGCGGCTACGCCGTGGCCGGCTTCGAGGACCAGGCGCTGTGGCACGAGCGGGACATCAGTCACAGCTCCGTGGAGCGCGTGGTCCTGCCAGGGGCCACGACACTGCTCCACTACATGCTGGTTCGATTCGAGCGCCTGGTCGCGGGACTGGTCGTCCGTCCCGAGCGGATGCTGGAGAACATCGAGCGTGGCTTGGGGCTGCACGCGTCCAGCCGGCTGCTGACCTCGCTCGTGGAGGATGCCGGCCTGTCGCGAGAGGACGCCTACGCGATCGTGCAGCGGACCGCGATGCGGGCCGCGGACGAGCGATCGCGGTTCCGGGACGTGCTGGCTTCCGACCCCGAGGCCGCGGGTGCGATGTCCGCGGAGCGGCTGGACGTCGCCTTCGATGATCAGCACGCACTCCGCCACGCGCCCACGATCCTTGACCGGCTCGACGCACTCATGCCTGCTCGATGATGGGCACCGCGGTAGCGTCCTTCCTCCGTGCCGGCAAGGTGCGCGACCTGTACGCGCTCGACGACGACCGGTTGCTGATGGTCGCATCGGACCGCATCTCGGCCTTCGATGTGGTGCTGCCGACGCTCGTGCCCGACAAGGGCCGGGTGCTCACGGGCCTGTCGCGCTTCTGGTTCCGCAAGACCCGGCACGTGGTGCCGGATCACCTGCTGACCACCGACATCGGGGCGCTCCCCGAGCGGCTCCCGGGATCGATGCCGACCCGTGCCGACCTGCGCGGCCGCATCATGGTCTGTCGCAGACTCGCGCCCCTGCCGGTCGAGCTGATCGTCCGGGGGTACCTGTCGGGCAGCGGCTGGCTCGACTACCAGCGCAGTGGCAGCGTGTCCGGCGTGGCCCTGCCCGGCGGCCTGCGCGAGAGCGAGCGGCTTGCCGAACCCATCTTCACGCCCTCCACCAAGGCCGGCTGGGGACACGACCAGAACATCGATTTCGACGCCCTGGTGGGCATCGTCGGTGGTCCCGTGGCGGAGCGCGCCCGGCAGATCGCGCTCGCGGTGTATGGCATCGGCGCTGACCATGCGGCGCGCCGGGGCATCCTCGTCGCGGATACCAAGATGGAACTGGGACTGGCTGCCGATGAGGGTGACCAGGCCAACCAAGCCGACGACCAGGTGCACGATGCCGACCAGGCGTCACGCCTCGTGCTCATCGACGAGGTCCTGACGCCCGACTCCAGCCGCTTCTGGGCCGCCGATGACTGGCGGCCGGGGCAGGCCCAGGCGTCCTTCGACAAGCAGTTCGTGCGTGACTGGCTCCTGCGCCAGGGCTGGGACCGGACCCCGCCCGGCCCGCCGCTGCCAGACGACGTGATCGACGGCACCCGGGCCCGGTACATCGAGGCGTTCGAACGGCTGACTGGTCAGCCCTTCGACGCCTATCTCGCGACCGACGCGATCGCCAGCACCCAGGGAGCCACACAGCCATGACGACCTACCGCTACGCCGTGTCGGTCATGCCCCGGGACGGGATCCTCGATCCCCAGGGCCGCGCGGTCGAGACGAGCCTGCCCCACATGGGCATCACTGCCGTCCACGGGGTGCGTATCGGACGTCGCGTGGAGCTGGAGGTCGACGCCTCGGACGAGAGCGCGGCGCGCGTCCTCGTGGAGCGGCTGGCGACCGAGCTGTTGGCCAATCCACTGGTCGAGTCGTACGTGGTCGAGCTGCTCGACGGGGGCGGGCCGCGTGACACCCCGGAGACGCGCTCGTGAGAGTCGGCGTCGTGGTCTTCCCGGGCTCCAACTGCGACCGCGACGCACTGCATGCTGCACGCCTCGCTGGTGCCGAGTCGTTCCCTGTCTGGCACGAGTCGACCGACCTGCGCGGCGCGGACCTGGTCGTGCTGCCGGGTGGCTTCGCATATGGCGACTATCTGCGGGCTGGGGCCCTGGCGCGCCTCAGCCCGGTCATGGGCGCGGTCCGCGAGCACGCTGCGAGGCGTGGGCTGTTGCTGGGCATCTGCAACGGCTTCCAGGTCCTGGCCGAGGCCGGTCTCGTCCCTGGGGTCCTGCTGCGCAATGCCAGCATGCGCTTCGAGCACCGCTGGGTCCGGCTGTCCGTGGAGCGCCACGACACGCCGTTCACGCGGGGCATCCCGCCGGGCATGACCCTGCGGATGCCCGTCGCCCACGGCGAGGGCAATTACTTCCTGCCGGACGCCGACCTCCACGCGCTCGAGGAACGACGCGGTGTTGTCTTCCGGTATGCACCACCGGAGGGGAATCCCAACGGCTCCGTGCGGGCTATCGCGGGGGTCGTCGACGCGCGCGGCACCACGTGCGGTCTGATGCCCCACCCAGAGCGTGCCGCGGAGCGACTCCTGGGCTCCGACGATGGGATGCTGCTGTTCCGATCGGTCGTCGAGGGCGTGGCCGCAGCCTCACTGCCGCCTTCGGTCGAGGTCGGGATGTGAGCGCATCGTCCGTTGTTGGCACTCGCGCCGAGTCGCTCCATCGCGTCCTCGGTCTCACCGATGAGGAGCTGGAAGCGATCCGTGATCGCCTGGACCGCCTGCCGAATGACCTGGAGCTCGCCATGTTCTCGGTCATGTGGAGCGAGCACTGCTCCTACAAGTCATCCAGGCTGCTGCTGGCGACGCTGCCGACCATGGGCAAGGACGTGGTCGCGGGACCCGGCGAGAACGCGGGCGTCGTGCGTATCGGGGACGGGCTCGCGGTCGCCTTCAAGCTGGAGTCCCACAATCATCCCAGTGCGGTCGAGCCGGTCCAGGGTGCCGCGACCGGGGTGGGCGGCATCCTGCGCGACATCTTCACCATGGGCGCGCGCCCCGTCGCCATCCTCGACGCCCTCAAGTTCGGGGACCCGATGTTGCCGCGCACGCGGCACCTGGTCCGGGGCGTCGTGCGGGGCATCAGCAGCTATGGCAACTGCGTTGGTGTACCCACGGTGGGCGGCGAGCTCGTGTTCCACCCCAGCTACACCGGCAATCCGCTGGTCAACGTGATGGCGGTCGGGCTGCTCGAGGAACGTCATCTCACGCGTGCCGCAGCGCCAGGTCCGGGGAACCTCGCCGTGCTCTTCGGCTCCAGCACCGGTCGAGACGGCATCGGCGGTGCCTCCGTGCTCGCCAGCGCCACCTTTGGCGACGGCCCTTCGGCGGGCGGAGCGGCCGCCAAGCGGCCCAGCGTCCAGGTCGGTGACCCATTCGCGGAGAAGCTGCTCATCGAGGCGAGCCTGGAGCTCATCGAGCGGGGTCTCGTGGAGGGTCTTCAGGACCTCGGCGCGGCCGGCATCACCTGTGCCGTCTCCGAGACCGCGGATCGGGGCGGCACGGGCATCACCGTGGATCTCGACGCGATCCCCCGCCGGGTGTCCGATCTGGAGCCATTCGAGGTCATGATCTCGGAATCCCAGGAACGGATGCTGGCCATCGTGACCGAGGCACGATTGCCGGCGGTGCGCGAGGTCTGCGCACGCTGGGACCTGCCGAGCGCAGTCATCGGGCGGGTCACCGACGACGGGCTTATCACCATCGTGACCGGTGGCCTGGCGGCGGATGGGATGCCCGCGCCGGGCGCCCGGGTGCTGGCCCGCATCCCTGCGGCCGCGCTGACCAGCGACGCGATCGTCTACCATCGAACGGCTGCGGCCCCCACGCGGCGACGCCCGGGACCCGTGCCCGGGGTGTCGGCTGCGATCGCCGACGGCCCACCACCCGGCTCGCCTCCCGGCTCGCCTCCCGGCTTGCCCGAACGAGGCATGGATCCGGGTGCCGTGCTCCGGGCACTGCTCGGCCATCCCGACCTGTGCTCGCGGGCGTGGGTCACGCTCCAGTACGACGCCACCGTCGGTGCGGACACCGTCGCCGGCAACGAGCATGGTGCGGCGGTCATCCGGGTCCGCGGCACCCGCAAGGCGCTGGTCATGGCCACCGACGCCGCGGAGCGCGTGGGCGTCGTCGATCCGTGGCGAGGCGCCGCCCTGGCAGTCGCTGAGGCGACGCTCAATGTGGCGGTCACCGGGGCCGTGGCACTGGGTGTCACGAACTGCCTCAACCACGGGTCCCCGGAGCGACCGGAGTCCTTCTGGCAGTTGAGCGAGAGCGTCCGCGGCCTGGGCGACGCGTGCCGGGCCCTGGGCATCCCCATCACCGGCGGCAACGTCAGCCTGTACAACGAGTCGGCCGCGACGGGCGCCATCGCGCCCACCTGCCAGGTCGGTGTGGTCGGCCTCCTCGAGGACGTGGCACACCTCGTCGGTCCGGTGCCAGGTGGGCCAGGCGACACGGTCGCATTGCTGGGAGCCACCACATCGGGCCTCGCGGGTTCGATCTACGTCGAGATCGCGGGCCCAGGACCCGATGACCGTCCACCCGAGCTCGACCTCGCGGCGCATGGCGATCTCCTCCGGTTCCTGGCCGACGCCGCTCGTGCGGGCCTGCTCCGGTCGGCGCAGGACGTCAGTGGCGGCGGGCTGGCGGTGGCCATCGCCGAGACGTGTCTCTGGTCCGGCGTCGGCGCGGACCTGATCCTCCCGGTGGACGCGGACCCCGTGCCCGAGCTCTTCGGCGAAGGCCCCAGCCGGGTGCTGGTGACCGTGGCCCCGGATGCCGTGGGTGCTCTGGTGGCGCTCGCCGGGGAGCATGGCGTGCCCGTGCGGACCCTGGGTTCGACAGGCGGGGACCAGCTGCGCATCCGGCTCGTTGGCCAGGGTTCGCCGGGGTCCGCAGAGGACCGTGGCGGGGGCATCGCGGATGACCTCGATGAGCCGCTCGGCGTCCTGCGGGATGCCTGGGAACACGGCCTGCCGCGGGCCATGGGCGACGATGACTGGCCTCCGGCGCCTGACAGTTCGGCGGGCTGAGACGGATGTGTGGGGTGGTCGGCATCCATGCCCCGGGCCAGGAAGCGGCTCCGCTCGCGGCGCTCGGCCTGTTCGCGCTCCAGCATCGGGGCCAGGAATCCGCGGGGGTCGCGGTCAGCGATCGGGACGGGGTGATGGTCTACAAGGACCTGGGCATGGTCTCGCAGGTCCTCGATGATCAGCATATCGGCGCCCTGCGGGGCGATCTCGCGATCGCCCACTGCCGATACTCGACCACCGGCTCGACACTGTGGGAGAACAGCCAGCCGACCTTCCGGCTGGGTCCCCGCAGGACGGTGGCCATCGGTCACAACGGCAATCTCGTCAACACCAGGGCACTGCTCGATGAGCTGCCGGGTGGTCGACGGCGCCTGGTGGGCACGACCGACACGGAGGTGCTCACCGCCCTGCTCGCGAACGAGCCCGGCGCGGACCTGGTGGACGCGCTGGTCAGCCTCCTGCCACGCGTCGCAGGAGCCTACTCCCTGGTGATCATGGACGAGGCGAGGGTGATCGGGGTGCGCGATCCGTTCGGGTTCCGGCCACTCGTGCTCGGACGTCTGCCGCTCGATGCCGTCGTGGCGGACGCGCCGCCGCCTGGCCCAGCTGATATCGAGGGTGCATCCACGCCACTGCCCTGGTCGGAGTCCGAGCCGGCGCCGGCCCAGTCACGGAGCCGTGGCTGGGTGCTCGCGTCCGAGACCGCGGCCCTCGACGTCCTCGGCGCCGACTACGTGCGGGACGTGGAGCCCGGCGAGATCGTCGTGCTGGGCGACCCGGATGGACCCCGCTCGATCCGATTCGCCGCAGGCACGGAGCGGCTCTGCGTGTTCGAGCTCATCTACTTCGCGCGTCCCGACTCGTACATGCTCGGCCGCAATCTGTATGAAGCGCGTCGGCGGATGGGCGAGGTCCTGGCCCGTGAGGCACCGACCGACGCCGATCTGGTGATGCCGGTGCCCGA
>JBBSOS010000174.1:0-6011 GCA_038259505.1 Candidatus Limnocylindrales bacterium
CGCCGCGACCTGCGAGATGGTGGCCCTGTTGCTGCCGCGCCTGGGCGTGCCATACGACGCTGCCGATGGCGCCATCGCGGCCGACCTGATGGCGGGCATCGTGGGCGACACCGCCATGTTCCAGCATCCGAACGCCACACCCCGGACCCTGCGGGTCGCGAGCGAGCTGCGTGCGGCCGGTGCTCCGCTCGCGGACATCGCGCGCCTGCTGTATCGGACCAAGCCCAATGCGCAACTCCACCTGTTCGGTCTCGTCCTGGGACGGCTCGAGACGGCGGCTGCCGGTCGCCTGGTGTGGGCGACGATGGAGCCGGGCGACCTGGCTACGTCGGGTGCCGCGCCGGAACTGTCCGAGGGCATCATCGACCTGCTCGCCCAGTCCAGTTCCGCCGAGGTGGCCATCCTGTTCCGTGACATGGGCGACCGGACGCGGATCAGTACGCGGACCCGCGAGGGCGGCGTCGACGCCATCGCGCTCACGAGCGCATTCGGCGGGGGAGGGCACACTCGCGCGGCAGGCGCCACCGTGATGCTGCCGGTCGGTCCTGCTCGGGCCGCCGTGCTGACCGAAGCCGGTCGGCTCATCGACGCCCTCGCGCCCCGCTGATGGCGGCGCGTGACCCGTCAGGCGGGCCTGAGGGCATCCTGGTCGTGGACAAGCCCATCGGGCCCACGTCCCACGACGTCGTGGCCATCGTGCGTCGTCTGTCCGGCGTCCGACGTGTCGGCCACGGCGGCACCCTCGACCCGTTCGCAGGCGGCGTGCTGCCCGTCTTCCTGGGCCGCGCCACACGAATGGTGGAGTACCACCTCGCTGATGAGAAGGCCTATCGCGCGGTGATGGTCTTCGGTGCCCGCTCGACCACCGACGATCTCGACGGCGAGCTGACCCATGTCGACGGACCGGTGCCCGATCGCGAGGCCGTCGAGGCCGCGCTTGGCGCGCTTCGGGGGATCATCGAGCAGACGCCGCCCACCTACTCCGCGGTGCGCATCGGGGGCCGGCATGCCTACGACCTGGCGCGGCACGGGGAGACGCCGGTGCTCAAGTCGCGGACCGTGACCATCCACCAGGTCGAGGTCGTCGACTGGGATGCGACCGATCCGGAGCGCCCGGCCGCGACCGTGGACCTGCGCTGCTCTGCCGGAACCTACGTGCGCGCACTCGCCCGCGACGCCGGGGAGACGTTGGGCACCGGCGCGTACCTTGGCGCACTCGTGCGCACCGCGAGCGGCCCGTTCCGGCGTGAAGGGTCGCACCACCTGGAGGAGGTGCGCGAGTACCTGTCCGCGGGTCGGATCGCGGAGCTGCTGCAGCCCGCCGATTCCGGCCTGGACGGCTATCCGGTCGTCCAGGCCGACGCCGAGGCGCTTGCCGGCCTGGCCCGTGGCCAGATCGTGCGGCTCCGGGGCGTGACGCTGCCCGTGCCCGGACCATCGGGCCTGGTGCGGGTCCTGGCGCCAGACGGACGACTGGCTGCCATGGCCCGTGTCGATGGTGGTCGGCTGCATCCCGAGAAGGTGTTCGTGGAACCCCCGGCTGTTGCCGGTCCGCACGCCCTCGTCTGACGATGGCTCGGCTGCTCGATGATATCGACGACATCCCGGCCGGACTGCGATTCGTGGCCACGGTGGGGGTCTTCGACGGCGTCCATCTCGGTCACAGGCATGTGCTGGACGCGTTGGCCGCCCTGGCGGTCGAGTGCGCCGCGACGCCCCTCGCCATCACCTTCGATCCCCATCCCCAGGCTGTGGTCACTGGACGCACGCCCGACCTGATCTGTGACCCAGACGAGAAGCTCGCCCGGATGGGTGAGGCGGGTGCCGAGCTGGTGGTCGTGCAACGGTTCGACGAGACGTTCCGGGCGCAGACCGCGGAGGAGTTCCTGGAGCGACTGGGTCAGGGCCGGGACCTCGCTGGCCTCGTGATGTCGGCGGAGTCGGCGTTCGGTCGTGACCGTGCAGGGACCGTGGGGACGGTCCGACGCCTGGCCGCCCGCGACGGCTGGAGGCTGGCCGAGGTGGAGACGCTGGAACTGGACGGAGCGCGCATCTCCAGTGGCCGCATCCGCGAGCTGGTGGCCGCCGGCGACCTGGGTGGGGCCGAGCGGTTGCTCGGACGCCGGTACGCCATCACGGGCTACGCGCTGACCGATGCAGCAGGCTGGTGGCGACTGGACCCGACCGCGGTCTTCACGATGCCGCCCCCGGGGAGCCATGAGGTCGAGGTCTGCGTGCATCCGGGCGATCCGTCGGCCCGACGCTGCGCGACGGGATCGTGTGTGGTCGACGACAGCGGGCAGTTGCGGGTGCTCGGCCCGTTGCCCGACGCCCTGACGGATACGACCGCGGTGCGGGTCGAGTTCTGCGGCTGATCGCGCTGCGATCACAACAGCGGAGTCACGAGCAGATCGGGACCCTGTGCTAGACTTCGTCGCGACTATCGAAGGAAATGGACGGTTGGAGGACCTTGTGCCGCTCACGCGGGAATCGAAGGAAGGCATCATCACGGAGTACGGCACCCACGAGGGTGACACCGGCTCCCCGGAGGTCCAGGTAGCTCTGCTGACGGAGCGCATCACCGACCTCACGGGCCATCTGCGTGCCTATCCGAAGGATCATCACTCGCGCCGCGGCCTGCTCAAGCTGGTTGGCCAGCGTCGCCGACTCCTCGCATATCTGATGCGCAAGGACAACGCCCGGTATCGCGCCGTCATCAGCCGGCTGGGCCTGCGCCGCTAGGCGCGTACGCTCTTGCGGTGGCGGACGCTGCCGCGCGATCTCGCTGTCAACGTGGCCTCGTGCCCACCCTGAGGGGATGGGCTCCGAGTGAGCACGACAAGGTCCGTCATCCCTCCCAGTGGAGGACACATGCCGGTTACCACACTGACCGCCGAGTACGGCGGCCGAACCCTCACCATCGAGACGGGCCGGATGGCGCGTCTGGCGGGGGGCTCCGTCACCGTCCGGTACGGTGACACGCTGCTGCTGGGCACAGCGAACCGCTCCGAGCCCCGACCAGGGCTGGACTTCTTCCCGCTCACGGTCGATTTCGAGGAGCGGATGTATGCCGCGGGCAAGATCCCGGGCGGATTCATCAAGCGCGAGGCGCGACCGTCCGAGGCCGCCATCCTCGCCTGCCGGCTGACCGACCGTCCCATCCGGCCCCTCTTCCCCGAGGGCTACAAGGATGACGTCCAGATCGTCCTGACCGTCCTGTCGACCGATCAGCAGAACGATCCCGACATCCTGGGCACCATCGCCGCGTCGGCTGCGCTGAGCATCAGTGAGATCCCGTTCCAGGGCCCCATCGGTGCCGTGCGCGTCGGTCGCATCGACGGCGAGTTCGTGATCAACCCCACGTTCGCGGAGCTCAAGACATCCGAGCTGGACCTGGTGGTCTCGGGCACCCGGGACGCGATCATGATGGTCGAGGCCGGTGCGCACCTCCTGACCGAGGACGTGATGGCGGAAGCCATCCTGTTCGGCCATCGCGCGCTGCAACCCGTCATCGATCTCCAGGAGCAGCTCCAGGCGCAGGTCGGCAAGAAGAAGCGCATCCCGTTCATCGAGCCGGCCACCGAGTCGGTCATCGACTACACCGACGCGGTCGCCGCGAACGATCCGTTCGTGGTCTTCGACCTCGAGACCACGAGCTGGGACGTCAAGCTGGGTCAGATCGTCGAGATCGGCGCCGTCAAGGTCCAGGCCGGCAAGGTCACTGATCGCTGGTCGACCCTCGTGAAGCCATCCCGCCCCATCGTGGGCAAGCAGCTGCACGGCATCACGGACAAGGACGTCGCGAAGGCCCCCACCGTGGACAAGGCGGTCGCGGACTTCCTGGCCTTCGCGGGCGATGCCCTCCTGGTCGGCCACAACGTCGGTTTCGACCTGGGCTTCATCCACGCAGTCAGTGATATCCGTGTCCCACAGGGTCGCTATCTCGACACGCTGGTCCTGGCGCGCGAAGCGTATCCGGACCGGGGCGCCTACAAGCTCTCGGAGCTGGCCGACTTCTATGGCTTGCCGGCACCCACGCATCGGGCACTGCCGGATGCGGAGGCCACCGCCGCGCTGCTCATCCAGCTGGGTGAGGATCTGCCCGCGCGGGTCAAGACCTACAAGACCGCTGTCGCCGCTTCCATCCGGAGTCGCGTGAACGGTGGTGACCCCGCCGCAGCCGATGCTGCCCTCGACGCCGCCAAGGTCGAGTCGGGCTTCTCCAAGGGCCTCAGCGGTCTGCTCCACAAGAAGACCGTGCGCGAGCTGGTCCTCGCCGAGGGCGTCCGCATGGACGGCCGGGATGTCGACACCATCCGACCCATCACGGTCGAGGCTGGCCTGCTGCCACGCGCCCATGGCTCCGCGCTGTTCACGCGCGGCGACACACAGGCGCTCACGGTCGCGACGCTCGGACCATCATCGGACGTGCAGCGCATCGACACCATCGGCCCGGCGGAGTCCAAGAGCTACCTCCATCACTACAACATGCCGCCGTACAGCACGGGCGAGAACAAGATGATGCGCGGCCCCGGCCGTCGCGAGATCGGTCATGGCGCGCTCGCCGAGCGGGCGCTCATCCCGGTGCTGCCCAGCCACGACGAGTTCCCGTACGTCATCCGTCTCGTGAGCGAATGCGTGACGTCGAATGGGTCCACCTCGATGGCATCGACCTGCGGCTCGACGCTGGCACTCATGGACGCCGGCGTGCCCATCAAGGCGCCTGTTGCGGGTGCGGCCATGGGCCTGGTCACGGAGGGCGACACCTTCCAGATCCTGACCGACATCCTGGGCAAGGAGGATGCCTTCGGTGACATGGACTTCAAGGTCACTGGCACCAGGGACGGCATCACCGCGCTGCAGATGGATATCAAGGTGCAGGGAATCAGCGAGGCCATCATCCGGACCGGCCTCGAGAAGGCACGCATCGCGCGCCTGGCCATCCTGGACAAGATGCTCGACGTGGTTCCCGCACCGCGTGGCGAGATGAGCCTGTTCGCGCCCCGCATCACGACCATCCACATCAACCCCGAGAAGATCCGCGAGATCATCGGCAAGGGTGGCTCGATGATCCGCAAGATCCAGGAAGAGACCGGCACGCAGATCAACGTCGAGGACGACGGCACCGTCGAGGTCGCCGCGGCCGATGGCGAGGCGTCGCGCAAGGCCGTGGCCTGGATCGAGAGCCTCACCAAGGAGGTCGAGGTCGGTGGCCTCTACCTCGGCAAGGTGACCCGCATCATGGGCTTCGGCTGCTTCGTGGAGATCATCCCCGGCAAGGAAGGCCTCGTGCGCATCGGCGAACTCGCCGACTACCACGTGCCCACCGTCGAGGATGTCGTCCAGGTGGGCGACGAGATCATGGTCGTGGTCATGGAGATCGACCGTCAGGGGCGGGTCAACCTGTCCCGGAAGGCCGCGATGCAGCGGCATCAGGCCAAGGCACCCGCCTGATCGACGCCGCCAACGGGCCGCGGTTGTGGCCCTGACCCCGGCTCCCAGCGGTGCGGCCCGTCGCAGGACGGGTCGTACCGATTCAGGGGAGGCCGTATCATCGGGGACGCCATGATCGAATCCGTCGACCGCCAGACCACACCCATCGGAACCTCCAGCACGACCGACGGGGGCACCCGGCGCCCGCTCACCGTGGCGGTCGTTGGCGCGACCGGCCTGGTGGGCCAGACCATGGTGACCGTGCTGGCAGAACGGGCTGTCCCTGTCGGCGAGCTTCGGCCGTTGGCGTCCCGGGCCAGTGGCCGGACCGTGGCGTTCGGCGGTCGCGAGTGGCCGGTCCAGGAGGCGACGCCGGACGCCTTCGAGGGTGTGGACATCGCGCTGTTCTCGGCCGGCGGGGACGTGTCGAAGGCCCTGGCCCCGGAGGCCGCGGCACGGGGTGCCGTCGTCATCGACAACTCGTCGCAGTGGCGGATGGAGCCGGATATCCCCCTCATCGTGTCGCAGGTCAATCCCGACGATGCCGAGTCCCACGAAGGCATCATCGCCAACCCCAA
>JBBSOS010000175.1:0-5997 GCA_038259505.1 Candidatus Limnocylindrales bacterium
AGCCTCGGCGCCCGCGCCGGAACCGGTCGAGCCGCATGCTGTGCTGCGGTTGGTCGGAGGGGCCGGACGGGTCGAGATCCGCGCCGACCCGGCGATCGAGGAGCTGTATCGGGCGAGCTATGAGCCCTCGCAACCGGACGTGACCCTGGAACCCGATCGGGTCACCGTCCGGTATGCGCTGCACCGGCTCCTGGGTCGTCTCTCCACCGCGGGAGCATCGACCAGTCGGTTCGCGCTCTCGACCCGCAAGCCGTGGGACATCGCGGCGCCCGATGGCGTCACGTCGTTCGATGCCGACCTGGTCGCTGTCCGCGTCCTCTCGGTGCGCGTCGGCCACGGCGGTGGCGCCGTGCGGATGCGCCTCAGCCACCCGGTGGGCACGGTGCCCATCGTGATCGGCGGGGGCAGCACCGAGGTCATCATCTTCCGCCCGGAGGGCATCATGGTCCGGGTGTCGACACAGGGCGAGGTCGGTCGGGTGGTGGTCGATGGCGGTCGGGCCATCGGCCCACTCTCCGGCTCCACCAGCGTCGAGCCGCCCGGATATGCGTTGTCCGTCGACCGCTACGACATCAGCGTCACGGGCGGGTGTCAGTCGCTGCTGGTGTCCACGGAACCCTGAGGACACGTGGCAGCCATGGTTCGGCCGCGGCCGAGGCAACGGGTCATCGATCGCCGCCGCTCAGGAATGCGGCAGCGCGGGATGGGGCCTCGAGCTCCTGGGGGGTCATCAGGTGGCGCCGATCGTGGCTGGAGTGGTAGCCGTACGCCCTGACCAGGTCCCGCAGGGTCCCCAGACGCGCCAGTTGCCGTTCCTCCACGGCCTTCCAGCCGGGGGGCCGGTCGGCGACAGCCATGAGTGCGGCGAGATGCTCCAGGCACAGCTCCGCGATCGCCAGCGCGTCGGCCCAGGCGGGCTCCGCGGCGAGCCGGACGAGGCTGCCGCTGGTCACCGCGTCGACGGTGGCTCGCGTCGAGCACGCCATGCATGCAGCTGGCCGGGTGGCGGCCTGCGCCCGTCGCCGTCTGGAGATGCCCCGAGCGGCATGGACCGCCTCCAGCTCCTGCTGTCGGACCCGCATCAGGGCCTCGAACAGGATAGCGCTGCCGAGCATCCCGCCGGACATCCGGCGGTCGACGGCGAAGACCTGACGCACGTGTCTGGGGCAGAACCCCCGGGTCGCATCCAGGGCGTGTCGAAACGCCACATCGTTGACGCTCTCGTACAGGAATCCTTCGATGTAGCGATCCACGGCCTGGGCCCGATGCCGGCACACCGGACAACCCGGTGGCCCGAAGTGCTCGGCCAACTGGACGGACGCGACGTCGCGGGCCGGCAGCAGCCGGGCCGTGGCCGCGTCACCTGTCGAGTGGTCAGCCGGGTCGGTACCCTCGAGTTCCATCGGGGCCATGATGCGGGCTGACCGCGGAAGGAGGTGTCGCGCATGACGGTCGACATGGCTGGCGAGACGGTCGCCATGGCTGGCGATCCCCGCACGGCCGCCGTCCACAACAACGCCGTGTGGTGCGATGCGGTGTGCCGGGCACTGGGCTGCGACATCGCCTGGGCCGAGGGCCTGTGGCTCAACCGGAGCCCGGCGCCCCCGTACTACTCCAACGCGCTGACCGTTGCGGTTGGTGCGGTGGCCGCACAACTCGATGGGATCCGCTCGATGCTGGCGAGTCCCCTGCCCCGGCCGTGGACGATCAAGGACGGCTTCTCCACGCTGGACCTGGCCAGCGACGGCTTCGACGTCCTGTTCGAGGCATCGTGGCTGACCCTCGCGCCGGGAGCGGCCGTCCGCCGTGACGGTGGCCTGAGGTGGTCTGCGGTCACGACCCCGGCAGATCTCGTGGACTGGGAGGCGGCGTGGCGTGACGAGAACCCGAATGCCGCTTCCTCGGGGCTCGCGGGCCTGTTCCAACCCGTGCTCCTGGGTGATCCGGATATCCGGTTCCTCACCGGACGCCTCGATAGCCGGGTGACGGCCGTCGTCGTCGCCAACCGCTCCGACGACGGCACCGGACCGGTGGTCGGCATCTCCAACATCGTCGTCGACAACGAGGCGTATCGAGCGAGCGCCGTGCAAGCTGTGCGGGTCACCTTCCCCGGCCTGCCGCTGGTGGGCTACGAGTGGGGCGATGACCTGGATGCGATGCAGGCGCTCGGATTCCGGACCCTCGGTCCGCTGCGCGTCTGGATCACCAGCGATGGCCTGATGGGTGGCTGACCGCCAGACTCGTGAGCAGCACGACGCGCACCGGCCTCAGGCGTTCCAGCGGACGATGACGGGTGTCAGGCGGTCGTAGCCGAGGATCGACACGCTTGCGGTACCCAGGGTGAACGAGCCACCGAGTGCCACGGGTTGCCTGATCCAGCGTGCGGCAAGACCGCGCAGTGCGTGGCCATGGCCGAAGCAGAGCACCCGACCACCGTGCGAACGCACGCGCGCCACGAGTCGGTCGAGGCGCTCGGAGACGTCCGCCACGCTCTCGCCGTCCGGCCCGCCGTGGGTCCAGATGGCCCAGTCCGGCGCCGACACCCGGATCTGGGTCGTGGTCAGGCCCTCGAACCTGCCGTAGTCCCACTCGGCCAGATCCCCGTCGACCCCGGCATCCGGGAAGCCCGCGAGTTCGGCGGTGCGTCGGGCACGCAGACGCGGACTCGTGCGCACCATGTCGAACCGGACATCGCCGAGACGTGGCGCCAGCGCCCGGGCCGCCATCTCCCCGTCGGGCAGCAGTGGCAGGTCGGTCGTGGAGGTATGCCGAGAATCCCTCGACCACTCGGTCTCCCCATGGCGAACCAGCCACAACTCGGTCGGCTGGGTCATGGGTGCGCCAGCCGGGGGCATGCGCCTGCCGTCGTCCACCTCCATCGTTGGCTCGGCGCCCCGCCCGGCCGGTGCCAACCGGCACCGCCTCGTGCGATCGGGCCGCCCCAGGTGCTCGACAGCAGCTTCGTGGACGCTACCCTGACCCGATGCGACTCAGCCTCCCCCGTCTCAAGGGCCGCCGCTCCCCGGTCGCGGTGCACATCGAGACCGATGAACAGCACTGGGCTGACCAGCCCGGCGTGATCCGGTTCGAGACCGCCTGGGCGCGACGACGGTTCATCCCCATCGAGCCCATGAGCGACGCCATCCAGTTCATGGCGCCCCGTGCCCGCCATTGGCCGGGCCAGGATCCCCAGATCACGAACCCGGCTCCCCAACTGGTGACCCGCAGCGTCCTGCCCGACACGGTGACCTGCGGCAGTGGCTACATCGAGGTGCTCGCCTTCGAGCACAACGGCATCGTCGTCAACGAGGTGCGCACCGTGGGTGACGCCGTGTTCGCGATGCCGGGCGTGCTGGTGCCCGACTGACCCACCGTCACTCCTGGTCAGGCCACGGTTGGCGGACATCATGGCCATCGGGTCGGGTGGAGCACGTCGCTAGGGTACCGATCCGAGTGGGTCGATCGTCGGTCCCGCCGCGGCTCCGGTAGGCTTGGACGATGCCCGCCGAATTCATCTACACCTCGTACAAGCTCGCCCGCCACTACCCGCCGGACCGGACGGTCCTCGAGGACATATCGATCTCGTTCTACCCGGGCGCCAAGATCGGCGTCATCGGCCCCAATGGGGCGGGCAAGTCCAGCCTGCTGCGGATCATGGCGGGACTCGATGATGGCTTCTCCGGGGACGCGCGCCTGACACCGGGCTTCACGGTCGGCTATCTGAGCCAGGAGCCGCAACTGGACCCGGCCAAGGATGTCAAGGGCAACGTGCTCGATGGGGTCCACGAGGTGCAGCGTCTCATCGATGACTACAACGCCGTCATGACCCGATGGTCGGAGCCGGATGCCGACTACGAGGCGATCGGCGCCGCGCAGAGCGTCCTGGAGGACCGCATCAACGCCGCAGATGCCTGGAACCTCGAGCGCAACGTGGACATCGCGATGGATGCCCTGCGCTGCCCGCCCGACGATGCCGCGGTGGACACGCTCTCGGGTGGCGAGAAGCGACGCGTGGCGCTGTGCCGGTTGCTGCTCCGGCACCCGGACCTGCTGCTCCTCGACGAGCCCACCAATCACCTCGACGCGGAGTCGGTCGAGTGGTTGGAACGGTTCCTCCAGGAATACGCCGGCACGGTGGTGGCCATCACCCATGACCGGTACTTCCTGGACAACGTCGCCAAGTGGATCCTGGAGCTCGACCGGGGCCGCGGCGTCCCGTTCAGCGGTAACTACTCCAGTTGGTTGGAGCAGAAGCTCGAGCGCATGTCGCGGGAGCAGAAGCAGGTCGACGCGAAGCAGCGGACCCTGGCGCGCGAGCTGGCCTGGGTGCGTCTGTCGCCCAAGGCGCGCCAGTCGAAGGGCAAGGCACGCCTGGGTGCCTACGAGCAACTGCTGGCGGAGGCCCAGGGCGACAAGGACGTCGCTCGGGAACTGGAGATCGCGATCCCGCCGGGACCCCGTCTGGGCGAGCAGGTCATCGAGGTCAGTGGCCTGCGAAAGGGATACGGCGATCGGCTGCTCATCGAGGACCTGACCTTCTCGCTGCCGCGCTCGGGCATCGTGGGCATCATCGGACCGAATGGTGCCGGCAAGACGACGCTGTTCCGGATGCTGGTCGGCCAGGAGACGCCGGACGCCGGTTCCATCGATATCGGCTCGACCGTGCAGCTCAGCTACGTCGACCAGGGTCGCGATAGCCTCCAGGCGGACCGGACCGTGTTCCAGGAGATCACCCAGGGCACGGAGGTCATCAAGGTTGGCTCACGCGAGCTGCCCGCGCGGGCCTATGTTTCCAGCTTCAACTTCCGGGGCACCGACCATCAGAAGCTGGTGGGCACCCTGTCCGGCGGCGAGCGCAACCGGGTGCACCTGGCCAGGCTGTTGCAGTCGGGTGGCAATGTGTTGCTGCTGGACGAGCCCACCAATGACCTGGATGTGGACACCCTGCGGGCGCTCGAGGCGGGTCTCGAGTCATTCCCTGGATGTGTCGTGGTCATCAGCCACGATCGCTGGTTCCTTGACCGTATCGCGACCCACATCCTCGCCTTCGAGGGCGACAGCCAGGTTCGCTGGTTCACCGGCAACGTCAGCGATTACGAGGCGTTCCGGCACAAGGAGCTGGGCACGGCCGCGGACCAGCCACATCGCATCAAGTACAAGCGGCTCGCGACCGCCTGACCGCCTGACCGGCCGCCGCCGCCGTTCGTCGCAGATGTCTGTGCCCTGATAGCCTGAACGGCTCCGGACAGGTCCAAGGCCCGTCCTTCTGTTGCTCGCCTTGAGGTCGGATCGAACCACCGTGCAGATGCTGGACTCACTACCCGTCGGCGGAGTGCTGGTCGTCCTGGCCGTGGCGATGCTCCTGTGCTTCGAGGCGGGCTATCGCATCGGGCGCTGGTGGCAGGGCAAGACACCCGATGAGAAAGAGGGTCCCACGGGCATGATCGTGGGATCGCTGCTGGCACTCATGGCGTTCCTGCTGGCGATCACGATGGGCATGGCGTCCGACCGGTACAACGCCCGGCGCGGGCTGGTGCTGGATGAGGCGAACGCCATCGGCACGGTCTATCTCCGCGCAGGCTATCTGCCACAGCCGGTCTCGGATGACACGCGCACGCTGCTGCGGGAGTACATCCCGCTGCGGATCGTGTCGTCCGACGATGGATCCCTGGATGTCCGCCTGGCGCGGTCCGCGGAGATCTCCAACTCCCTCTGGTCCATGGCCGAGGACCAGGCTCGAGCCAACCCGGACTCGGTGGTGCTGGGCCTGTACATCGACGCGCTGAATCACATGTTCGATGTCTCGGAGTCACGGGTGACCGCAGGCGTCTATGCACGGGTCCCGAGCACGGTGCTCCTGCTGCTCGTGATCGGCGCCTGCCTCGCACTCGCCATGGTCGGCTACAACGCTGGCCTCACCCGCAGGCGCAGCCTGCTGACGGCGGTCGTCCTGGTCATCGCCCTGAGTGCTGTGATCACGCTGGTCATCGACCTCGA
>JBBSOS010000176.1:0-5995 GCA_038259505.1 Candidatus Limnocylindrales bacterium
CGCGGCACGCTCGTCTGGATGTTCGCGCTCATCGCCATGATGGTCGGCTCGGCGGGGGCGGTCGCCGCCATCTACACCACCTCCGAGAAGATCCACACCTACGCTCAGGCCGTCACCGCCGGTGACGCCCTCGTTGCGATCAACGGCAGGGTCGAGGGCATCGACAGTCTCGGCGGGGTCATCGCGGACGAGTTCGGCTTCCTCGCGGCCTTCCTCCTCCCGCTGCTCGGGATCAGTCTCGTCGCACGGGTCACGCGAAGTGAGGAGGAGGCCGGTCGGCTCGAGGCGGTCCTCGCGGGCCGGGTCGCGCGCCACGTCCCGGTGCTGGCCGGGCTCACGCTCGCCTCCGCCGCCATCTTCGTCACCGCCATCGCGTTCGCGCTCGCGCTCACCGCATTCGGGGTACCAGCCACCCGATCGGTCCTCTACGCCGCCTCCCTCGGCACCCTTGCCTTCGTCTTCGCCGGGCTCGCGGCGCTGCTAGCTCAGGTCACCCTGCACTCCCGGGGCGTCTACATGTGGGGCCTGTTCGTTCTCGCCGGGGCCTACGTGTTGCGGGGCGTCGGAGACGTGACCAAGACGTGGGTCACCTGGTTCTCGCCGCTCGGCTGGGCCGAGAAGGCCGCGCCCTTCGGGGACATGCGATGGTGGACCCTCCTCATCCCCCTCGCCGTGGGCGGGCTGCTCGCCACGCTCGCCGTACTTGTCGCCGGACGTCGTGACCTCGGCAGCTCCCTCGTCCGCGGGAGCGCGGGATCGGCGCGGGCGACGACATGGCTGCGCAGCCCGCTCGGGCTGGCGACCGCCATCCATCGCCCGGCGTTCCTCGGTTGGCTCGCCGGCACCCTGATCATCGCGGGCATGATGGGCGTGCTCGCGCAGCAGTTCATCGACGCCGTCGCCGGCAACCCGGCCATGGCCGAGGCCATTGGGATGTCGGGCACGCAACCCCAGGACGGTCTCATCGCCGTCACCCAGCTCTACATCGCCATCATCGCCACGGGGTATGTTGTCCAGGCCGTCGGCAGTCTGCGCGGCGAGGAGGCGGCCGGACGTCTCGAGGTCCGGCTGTCCGGCAGCCTGTCCCGCACGCGCTGGCTCGCCGCCCACGGGCTCGTCATCGTCACCGGCCTCGTCGTCATCGTCGTGGTCTCCTCGGTCGTGCTGGCCGCGGGGACGGAGTGGTCGATGGGCACCGCGGTGGACCCGGGTCGTGTCATCGGGGCGGGAGCGGCATACCTGCCGGCTGAGCTCCTGGTGGGCGGGCTGGCGCTCGCGCTCATGGGCCTGCGGCCCAGGGCGTTCGCGGCGAGCTGGGCGGCCTTCGTCCTCTTCACCTTCATCGCCCTTCTAGGTCCGGGTCTCAAGCTGGCCGGGTGGGTGCTCGACCTCTCCCCGCTGACCCATGTCGGTAACCCTCCGGTGGGCATCGTCGAGGCGCTCCCGCTCGTCGCGCTCGGCGCGATCACCGCGGTCCTCGGAGGCGCTGCAGCCATCGGCTTCCGTCGTCGAGGGGTGCCGCAGAGCTGATGCCCCGCGGGGACCAACCCTCGTCATTGGGCATCTCCTGGAGCAGTGTCAGATGGCCATGGGGATGGACGCGGCGATTGGGGGGTGATGTGGCTCGACCGAGGGAGATGTCCCGGAGGGGGCCTCGGTCGCTCCTTACCGAGGGAACACAAGCCCGAGCGTCGGAGCTTCGAGAGCTTGCTGAGCCAGCACGAAGGGGTCTGCGGACGCTCGAGCCGGCCTACTTGCCCTGACCCTTCTGTCCACCCCGGCCAAGGTCTCGGTCCTGGTATAGAACCTGCCGCGTCGCTCGCCCTGAGGCTGCAGGAGTCCGACCTCGACAAGAGATCGCAGGTCCCGGCTGGCCACGAGCTCGGTGACCTCAGCGCTGGAACGATACGTGGCGTTACGGATGCGAAAGCCCATCGACGCGTCGAAGAGTGATGGCACCGAGCGGTCGGACAAGCGCAGATGCGCGGCAATGGTCTCGATGAGATTCCAGCGCTCCTCCGCCTCTCGAACTCGTCGAAGCAGGGTCTGAGCCTGCCGATAGTGCGCAGTGAGGCAATACTGCACCCAGGGACGGGCGTCCCGGTCGGGCTGCCAGCTACCGCCGCCCACCTCACCGAGCACGCTGTAGTAGTCCTCCGTGTTCCGCCCGAGATACTCCTCGATGCTGGAGAACTCGGAGGCCAGGATGCCTTCGCGCGCAAGTACCAGCGTCTGCAGACAACGCGCCATCCGGCCATTGCCATCGCGGAACGGGTGAATCATGACGAGGTTGAGGTGCGCCATCGCCGCCCGGATCAGTGGTGAGCCGCTGCCGGCCCCCAGCGTGCCGACGAGCTCCGTGATGAGTGGTGGTACCTCGACTGCTTCGGGCCCTTCGTAGACGGTCTCGCCGCTCTCACTACGCTGCACAAAGATCGGACCGACCCGCCAGCGGCCCGGTCGCTTCGAGAGGTCATAGCTCAGCATCATGTAATGGAGGGAACGAATCAGGGAATCGTCCCACGCGAAGTGGGGATCGTCCGCGAGTTGCATGACGTACGTCATGGCCTCGCGATACCCTCGGATGGCAGCTCGGGTCTCGGTGTCGGCGTCCAGAGGCTCCGCGCCCTCGGCTGCCGCCACTGCGTCATCCAGGTTGACGTTGTACCCCTCGATACTGTTCGAGCCTTGGATGTTGCGCGCCAAGGTCACCCGTCGAAGGAGGCCGACCCATCTTCGGGGCTCGCCGACCTGATGTCGGAGCTGCTCCCGCAGCTGGTCGGTTCGCTCCGCAACCCAGGTCTCCTCGGGCGTTGGGCGCGGCGTCTCAAAGAGCATGGCTCTCCTCCGCAGATAGTCTCAATCATTCCGTCGCTGAGATGGAATCTATCTATCTGCCGGACGCAGAGTATCTATCCTAAGGCCGCTATCGTCAAGCGCGTGCGGCGGGCAATCGCCTCGGTGTCCGTTGCCTCGCGGGCGAGGGCACTCCTCAGGACACAGGCAGCCCCGATGGATCCCCGTCCCTGCAAGGGGGTACCGCCGAGGTTGACATCCTGCGGCAGCTACCGGCGGAAGAGCGCGCCCAAGACGTAGCCGATGGCCTCGAAGATCCGATGATCGACGACGATTTCGACGAGCATCTGCGCAAGTGGCTCGGAAGCCTTGCACACGCGGTCCCGGTGCGCGGTCTCGAAACGCCTGCCCTCCGATCGCGCATCGTCGCCAGGCGGCGGGTCTTCCGGAGTCTCGCCGTGGCGATCGTTTCAATGGTCCTTCTGACGAGTGCCGTCGTTGGTTCGGTCATGGTGTCCGGCGATGTCACCGGGGCGCCAAGGTTGTTCGATCCAGGCCAACACTGGCCTGTTCGGGCCTGGACGTGATGACCCCCGCGCAAGCTGCGCCCGTCCTGGCTGCGAAAGGCTGGACGGGCACCTGGCAGATCGAAGACCGCCCAAATCGCCCGTTCGCAATGTCGGCTGTCCCACCTGCACGGGGTCGCATCATCGACGGTGCTCTGGTCGACCGACAGCTCGTACTGGTAATTGACGAGAACCCGGCCGGACCACCCACGCGGCACGACTGCTGACCGATGCTCCTGGCGGGAGCGATCGAAACCGCCCCCGACACCCGGGCCTACGCGGTCGTAACCGCCCTGCTGGGCCACAGCACCATCGTGCTGACCTCGAACACCTGCGGGCACGTGCTGGAGCCGCGCAAGCGCGAGGTCGCACGCGGGAGGGACGCGGTGCTGGGCGGATAGGGCGCGGTCCGGTTCACGGAGCGGGCGTGGACACCCGTTCCACCCCGCCGATCGTGTGCATCCTGCCCGCCGTATCCCGATATGTGACCGAAATGATGGTGCCATCGGCCTTCGCCTGGACAGCGACGATCTCTGCGCCACGCGGCACGCCGACGTCATCGAGCCGGCTCTGGTAGTCGCCGCGACCGAGTGACGGCAGGCCGGCTGCCGCCAGGCCAGCAAGCAGCAGCGTGACCATACCCACCGCGACGACCAGCCGTCGCCGGGTCCGGCGAGTACGCCCCGTGGCTACCTTCCGCCCGACGGACGGAGCGGGGGACGTGGGGACCGCCGCGAGCGCGTCGGTGATGCGCGCCCTCATCTGCATCTCGAACGGATCCATCAGCGTTCCTCCCCGAGTCGTTGGCGCAGCCGCGCCGTTGGTCTGGACAGCCAGCAAGCCACCGTGCCGGGAGGGACTCCCAGCAGCCGGCCGATCTCTGCCTGGGTGTAGCCATCGAGGACGTTCATGAGCAGCGCAGCGCGGTGGCGGCGGTCCAGGTCGGCGATCGCCAGCCAAAGGTCGGGATCGACCTCCAGCAGCCATGTCGGCTCGACGGTCGGCGTCGCAGCGTGCCATCGTCAGCGGCGGCGTCGCTCGCTGATGGCGAGGTTGATACCGATCGTGTACAGCCACGCCCGGGCATCGGCGCCGTCGAACCGGGCCCATGCCTCGAACGCACGCAGATACGCCGCCTGGGCGAGGTCACGGGCCTCGTCCGGATCGCCCACGATGAAGGCGAGCCGGCGCACCAGCCCGTCATAGTGCGGAGCGAGCATCGCCTCGAACGGCGCATCCACCGCAGCTTCGGCCACCCGGGTCGTCATCGACACCTCATGACCATGGAACGCGCGAGAAGCATCGATCCTTGCACCGGGGGTCATGGACCTGGAGCAGCGCCAGCGCCGTGTGGCGCAAGGGATGGACGCCGTGCTGGGCGGGTAGGGCGTAGCGTGCCGTCGACCGACGGCTCATCACATGGCAGGGATGTATCCCGGGTCGAGGTACTTGCCTGGCTCATCGTCGAAGTCGAGCTTGCACCCCGTGCCGCAGAACACGTACTCGCGTCCCTCGTGGTGGCTGTGGAGACCCTTCGCCATCGCCGCGGGGACATCCACGGTCATGCCGCAGACAGGGTCGATGGCGGTGGCCTGTGGCAGTTCGGCACCCATGACGTTCCCCTTACTGTGCTCATGCGGGCATCGGCTCGGTGCGACCCGTGGTCTCAGTGGGCGTGTCCTCTGGTCGCAACCGGACCCGACGCAGCAGCTGGGCGTTGGTCGCCACCACGATGGTGGACACGCTCATGACGATGGCGCCGACGGACATCGGCAGGTCGATGCCCCACGGCGCCAGGATGCCCGCCGCGACCGGGATCGCGATGACGTTGTAGCCGGTCGCCCAGGCCAGGTTCTGGACCATCTTGCGATACGAGGCACGGGAGAGCTCGATCGCGCCGACCACGTCCCGCGGGTCGCTGCGGACGAGCACGATGCCGGCTGATTCGACCGCGACATCGGTGCCCGCCCCGATGGCGATGCCGACGTCCGCGGTAGCGAGCGCCGGCGCATCGTTGACGCCATCCCCGACCATCGCGACGCGCCGGCCGCCCTCCTGGAACCGCCGCACCGCCGCCGCCTTGTCAGCGGGCAGGACCTGGGCCGCGACCTCATCGATGCCGAGGCGCCGTGCCACGGAGTCCGCCACCTCCTGCGCGTCGCCGGTGATCATGGCGACACGGACACCCATCGCGTGGAGCTGGTCGATGGCCTGCGCCGACTCTGGACGGATCTCGTCCTCGGCCGCCAGGGCGCCCAGCACTCGCCCACTCTCGAGGACATACAGCACCGTCCGCCCCTCGCCTGACCATGCGGCGGTCACCGTATCAAGGGCATCCGGCAGGGCCGCGGTGTCTGCGGCGAGGAGCCCGGAGCCGCCGACCTCGATGCTCCGGCCACCGATGGAAGCCCGCACGCCCCGACCCGGCACAGCCTCGAAGGACTGCACTTCAAGGAGATCGATCTCGATGGCCGCTGCGGCATCCCGGATGGCCGCCGCGAGCGGGTGCTCGGAGTCTGCCTCGGCCGACGCCGCGAGGGTCAGCAGCTCGCGGTCGGTGACGCCCTCGACGGACCGGATGTCGGCCACGACCGGGCGCCCCCGCGTCAGCGTGCCGGTCTTGTCGAAGATCA
>JBBSOS010000177.1:0-5987 GCA_038259505.1 Candidatus Limnocylindrales bacterium
GCCGCCTGCGAATGGCACCAAACTGCCGCCTGCGTCCAAACGACCAGCTCCCCGGCTGGCGCCAATGTCCAAGGATGCCTACAAGCGGCAGATGCAGCGGGTCGAGGACGACATGACCCGACTGGGCGTGCGCAAGAACCAGCTGGAGCTGGCGCTCGGTGATCCAAGGGTCCAGACCAACTTCGTGGAGCTGCGTCGATTGACCAGCGAGCTGGCCGATGTGGACGGCGGGCTGGCCCAGGCCGAGGAGGCCTGGCTCGCACTGTCCGAGCGGGCGCCACGGTGAGCGGCGGCCGGCCACGGTGAGCCGCTCGACCGACTACGAGCGGCCGTTCCTCATCGGGCTCACGGGTCCCATCGGTTGTGGCAAGTCGACGGTGGCACGGATGCTGGGGCGCCTGGGGGCCGCCGTGATCGACGCGGACTCGTTGGCCCGACATGCGACCGAGCCTGGGGAGGCGACGCTGGGCCAGATCCGTGAGCGATTCGGGACGGGCGTGGTCAAGGCCGACGGCCGCCTCGACCGGGGTGCCCTCGCCAGGATCGTCTTCTCCGATACCGCGGCACTTGCCGACCTGGAGGCCATCGTGCACCCGCGGGTCCGCATCCTCGTCGACGAGGCGCTCCGAGATGCGACCGACGCCGGTACCCCGTTCGCCGTGGTCGAGGCCATCAAGCTCGTCGAGGGCGGGCTCGCCGAACGCTGCGATGATGTGTGGCTCGTCGACTGCCCTGGGTCCATCCAGCGAGAACGGCTGGCGACCCGGGGGATGAGCGCTGACGACGCAGACCGACGCATGGCATCGCAGGTTGGCGTGCGGGAGCGCGCCGGTGCCCGCGCTACGCGCGTGATCGATACCAGCGGATCGATCGAGGCGACGCGAGAGCGGGTCGAGGATGCGCTTGCCTCGGCACTCGCAGGCGCCATCGACGTGCTCCCATTCGGTGCCGTGGAGCGGCCGACCCGGTGATCCGCTGACGGACTGCGCCCAGCGGCTCGATCCCGCCGTCCTGCACCCGCTGCTCGGCACAGGAGGCCGTGGACACGACCGCTGCTCGGCACGGGAGGCCCGGGACACGACCGCTGCTCGGCACGGGAGGCCGTGGACACGACCGCTGCTCGGCACGGGAGGCCCGGGACACGACCGCTGCTCGGCACGGGAGGCCGTTCCCGTCACGTACGCACCCCTGGACTGATCGGCCCGGCCCGGGATCGCTTGGGCTCCGTGCCACGCTCAGTCCTGCGGACGGTTCCCTGCCAACGCCGCCGGCGGACGACTGCTTGGCAGGATCCACCCTGGACTCGCGGAAATTGACTCCCCGGGTGACTGTTTGGCAGGATCCGAGGCCACGACGTCATCTCGCCGCGGACGGTCGCTCGCCGCGGACGGTCGCTCGCCGCGGACGGTCGCTCGCCGCGGACGGTCGCTCGCCGCGTGAGTCGCAGCTGCGTGAGGCGCGGCTGTGTGAGTGTCAGCTGCCCAGGGATCATCAGTAGCCCGCGTGCGTTGGGCGCGAACGCGGCCCGGGGAAGCATGTAGCATCCGCGACTGTGACCCTCAGGCGCGCGCTCGTCACCGGTATCACGGGCCAGGACGGCAGCTATCTCGCGGAGATGCTGCTGGACCGGGGGTACGAGGTGCACGGCATCATCCGCCGATCGAGCACCATCTCGACGTCCCGGATCGACCACCTCTACCAGGACCCGCACGAGCACGGCGCCCGGCTGTTCCTCCACTATGGGGACCTGACCGATCCGAGTTCGCTCCTCGCCACGGTGCATCAGGTTCGGCCGGACGAGATCTACAACCTCGGGGCCCAGAGCCACGTCAAGGTCAGCTTCGAGATGCCCGGGTTCACAGCGGAGACCGGGGCGCTGGGCGTCGTCCACCTCCTGGAGGCGATCCGCACCGCGGACTGGCCGATCCGCTTCTACCAGGCGAGTTCGAGCGAGATGTTCGGGGCGGTCGCGGAGACGCCGCAGCGGGAGTCCACCCCGTTCCGCCCCCAGAGCCCATATGCTGCGGCCAAGGCGTTCGCACATGCCCTGACCGCGCAGTATCGAGACGGCTACGACCTGTTCGCGGTGAACGGGATCCTGTTCAACCATGAGTCGCCTCGCCGCGGTGAGACGTTCGTGACCCGCAAGATCACCCGGGGTGTAGCAGCGATCGTCGCCGGTACGCAGGAAGCGCTGTTCCTGGGCAACCTGGACGCGGCCCGCGATTGGGGCTACGCACCCGAGTATGTCGACGCGATGTGGCGGATGCTCCAGCAGCCGGCTCCGGGTGAGTACGTCATCGCGACCGGCGAGATGCATACCGTGCGAGAGTTCGCCTCCGTGGCATTCGGACTGGTCGGCCTGGATTGGGAGCGATACGTCCGGACGGACGAGCGCTATCTGCGCCCCAACGAGGTGGACATCCTCATGGGTGATGCCAGCAAGGCAGCGCGCGAGTTGGACTGGCGCCCCACCGTCCGCTTCGAGGAGCTCGTCCGGATCATGCTGCAGGCGGATCTCGGAGCGGCCGGCGTGGGCACCAGGTTGCTTGCGATACCGACGGTCGACTGATGCCCGCGACCGGGTCGTGGGCCGGGCGTCGGGTCATGCTGACGGGCGGCGGCGGCTTCCTGGGCCGGGTGGTTGCCCGAGAGCTTGAGGCTCAAGGCGCGGATCACGTGTTCGTGCCGCGGAGCCATGAGTACGATCTGCGGACACACGGGGGGATCCTGGCCGCGCTCGAGGTCGGACGGCCGGAGGTCGTCATCCACCTCGCGGCCGTGGTCGGCGGTATCGGTGCGAACCGGGAGCATCCGGGCAGCTTCTTCTACCAGAACGCGATCATGGGCATCCAGCTCCTGGAGGAGGCTCGCCTGGCCGGAGTGCTGCGCTTCCTGACCGTGGGCACGGTCTGCTCCTACCCCAAGTTCGCACCCGTGCCATTCCGCGAATCGTCGCTGTGGGACGGATACCCGGAGGAGACCAACGCCCCCTACGGACTCGCCAAGAAGATGCTCCTCGTGCAGTCCCAGGCCTACCGAGCCGAGTACGGGTTCGACGCCGTCTACGTCATCCCGGTCAACCTCTACGGCCCCGGCGACAACTTCGACCCGGCCAGCTCGCACGTCATCCCGGCGCTTATCCGCAAGGTGCTGGACGCGCATCAGGCCGGGGCCGAGTCCGTTCCAGTGTGGGGCACCGGAGCGGCCTCGCGGGAGTTCCTGTACGTCGATGATGCCGCTCGGGGTATCGTCCTGGCCGCTGCGCGACTCGCCTCGCCCGAGCCGGTGAACCTCGGTGTGGGCCAGGAGATGACCATCCGCGATCTGGTCGAGCGCATCTGCGCGGTGGTGGGCTACGAGGGTCGCATCGCGTGGGATCCGGGCAAGCCGGATGGACAACCGCGACGAGCCCTGGACACGAGTCGCGCCCGTGAGCTGTTCGGGTTCGAGGCGACCATGCCGTTCGACGAAGGGTTGCGACGCACCATCGACTGGTGGCGCGAGCACCGCGACCGGCACCGGGACGACCTTCGACGACAGCGAACCGATCCTCCTCCGAACCGAGGATGACCGACCTGCAGCAGGTGCCGGACGGTGGAGCGGATCGTGCGTGGTCGATCCCGGGCGCCCTGCCCCGAGGGTAGTGCATCCGCCCCGAGGCCTTCCTTGCACACACGCTGATGTCTGTGCATCCGTGAGCGACGGCTGCAGCTGGTCCTTGGTCAGGAGCGTTCCGAGTGAGCCGCCGCGCGTGCTCGGCGACGTGAGCTGTCCGTCGCGACGGTCATCCGAAAGGTAATCGACGAGGCGGTGCCGGCCCCACGACTCAGATCACTGTGCTGCCGCCGACCGACCTCGCGGTGCCATCTTTCCCACTCCGAGTGACCCCGCGGAGCACTGAGCGCGAACTCGATGCGGCACATCACCGCTGTGATCATCCTCGACTCAACGGTGTTCGCGACGTGGGGGCTTCCACACGCCGCTCTGCGCGCCATACCGAGCGATCATCGACGCGACCGGTGATGGGACGCGACCGGTGATGGACGGATCCGCGCGACCGCGACGGTCGAGGTGATCCAGGTGTTCGGGCAGGTACACGCGCGCCGTGACCTGTCCATCGGCGATCTCGCATCGGCGTGACGTCATCCGGTTGCTGTCGCCCCTGCGCCCGTCGAGGTCGATGACCTCGAGTCGGCCTTGGCACTGCTGCCGAGTCGGCCCTGGCGCTGCTGCCGAGTCGGCCCTGGCGCTGCTGCCGAGTCGGCCCTGGCGCTGCTGCCGAGTCGGCCCTGGAACTGCTGCCGAGTCGGCCCTGGAACTGCTGCGCGCACCCGGTGCTCGGAAGCCGGAGGTCGGTTCCTGTCAGCTAGGCATCCCCGGACTGATCGACTCGGCCAGGGACCGTGCTTGCCCGATCTCACGCTCAGTGCTGCGTACGGTTTTGCGCCACCGCCACCGCTGGATGACTGATCGTCAGGATTCACCCGGGATCACCGGAAATGGAGTCCCCCGATGACCGATCGTCAGGATCGGTGGTCGTCGGGCCGAACGGCGCCGCCAAGACGACCCTGTTGCGGACGACGGCGTGCACGTCCGGACCTGCGCAACGCGCGTGATCGATACCAGCGCCGATCGACGAGTTGCGGGACACCTTCGAGGGTACGCGCGCCTCGGCACTGGCGGCCTCGGCACTGGCGGCCTCGGCACTGGCGGCCTCGGCACTGGCGGCCTCGGCACTGGCGGCCTCGGTCGATATGCTGCCCCCGGATCGATCGAGCGGGTTCAATGGCAGCCGGCCGCAGTCGGATCGCTGTGCTGCCGCCCCGTGGCAGCCGGTACCTGATGGAGGTGGTCGATGGGATCGGATGACAGGCGAGTCGCGATCGTCACAGGTGGCGGGACTGGCATCGGCCGTGCGATCGCCCACGGTCTGAGCGAGGCGGGAGTGCGGTGTGTCGTGGTGGGTCGTCGGAAGGCGCGACTCGACGAGACCATCGGCACCGCACCCGATCCCGCGGCCGTCAGCGCCCTGGTCGCCGACGTCACCGAGGCCGGGGACCGGAGCGGGATCGTGACTGACGTTCTCGAGCGGTACGGTCGCATCGACATCCTCGTCAACAATGCAGGTGTCTCGGGACAGGGCCCGCTGTTCGATTACCCCGAGTCCGAGTGGCGTCGGATCATGACGACCAACGTGGATGCCATCTTCTTCCTGTCGCAGGCCGTGCTCCCGACCATGCGCGACGCGGGCTATGGCCGGATCGTCAACGTGGGTTCCATCTATGGCTCGCGGGCGCTCGATCCGCAGCCGTACGAGGCATTTCCCACGGATGGCGAACGTGGACCGGTCCGCCAACCGGCGTATCACATCTCCAAGGGCGCCATCCTGAACCTGACCCGCGAGCTGGCGGTGGCCGCCGCTCCATGGGGGATCACGGTCAATACCGTCAGCCCGGGCTTCGTCATCACCGACCAATCCCGGGGGCTGCTCCCCGACGTGGTCCAGCGACAGCTCGCCGCGACCGTGCCATTGCGGCGGTTTGGGGAACCCCGCGAGATCGCGTCGGCGGTGTGCTACCTGGCGTCCGAGGAGGCGTCCTTCATCACCGGATCGGAACTGGTCGTCGATGGTGGCTGGAGCGCCTGGTAGGCAGGATGTCGGTTGCCGAACAGGTGTGCGGTATCGGTACCGAACGGGTGTGCGGTTGGACCGCCCAGGGGATGAGCGTTGACTGCGCTGCTCGACGCATGGCATCGCAGTGGGCGTGCGCGAGCGCGTCGGATCCCAAGCCACTGAGCGCGTCGGATCCCAAGCCACTGAGCGCGTCGGATCCCAAGCCACTGAGCGCGTCGGATCCCAAGCCACTGAGCAGACTTGATCGACACCACTGGATCGACCGATGTGCTCCCACTCGGTGCCGTGGAGACTCCGACCTGTTGATCCGCTGACACGCCGACCGCTGACACACCTACAGGTTGATGCC
>JBBSOS010000178.1:0-5956 GCA_038259505.1 Candidatus Limnocylindrales bacterium
CAGCTCCCAGGTGGCCAGCCGGGCGCCCTCGAGATAGGGGCGTGTCTCGGTCACCCAGGCCTGGACGGCCGCCGTGCTCGCTCCCGGTTCATGCTCTGCCGTGCGCATCACGAGCGCGTTGATGGCCGTGCCCACGAGACCCGAGGTCAGGGCCCCCGGGTCACCATGCAGCAGCACCCGCAGCGGCCGACCCTCAGGTCTCGGCAACAGCGCGGCGGTGTGCTGGGCGATCCGGGCATGGTCGAGCTGGGCGTCCGCGGCTATCCGGTCTGCGGCATCCCACAGTGCCGTGGCGACCGCGTCACCCGACGCATCAGGACCCAGGGATCGCGCGATACCGTCGAGATATCCGAGCGCCCAGTCGAGCATCCGGGAGCCCGGCCGTGCGACCGCGATGGCGCGCACGACGCGGCGCAGCTCGGCCTCCCGTTGCGCAGCGGACCGATCAGCCGACTCCCGCGCGGTCAAGGCCAGACCGTACGCGCCCAGTTGAGCCATCAGCGGGCCACCCCTGGCGGCCGCGGCCCGGAGATAGAACGCCACGTCGGAACCACGGCGGCAGGTCTGCTCCTCGACCCGTTCGGGCAGGTGACGCTGGTCCAGCAGGTACAGCGCGCCGGCGGCGACTCGATACGGGCTCCGGTAGCCGCCAGCCGCAGCGACGGTCGCGGGCGCCACCGGGCGTGCCGGGGTGGACCGGGCGCTCAGGGTCGCGGCATGCTTCTGGGAATCACCCAGCCCGAGCCCCATGAGACCCGCTGCCGCGTTAGTGGGCATCTGTGACACGGCGCTCGCGACGCCCGCCACCTGGGTCACGGTCTCGATGGCCTGCCTGCCGAAGATGCGGAAGAACTGCCGACGGCCAGCGACCTCGGGGGCTGGCGACGGCGTGTCGGGGCCGGGCGATGATGGGTCGGGCGCGGGCGATGGCTGTTCGGGGGCGTGCTCGGTCACCGGGGGTCTCGGACCAGTCGGGCCCGCGGACCCGCCGTCGCGCCCGCGATCGGGCTCCGGGCCCTCAGTACTGGATGACGGAGTGGATGTCGTGGCCACCGAGTCGCGCCCGACCTTTGAGGAACTTGAGCTCCACGAGGAAGCTCAGGCCCACGATCTCTGCCTTCAACTGTTTGACCAGGTCGATGGTCCCCAGGACCGTCCCTCCAGTGGCCAGCAGGTCATCGACGATGAGCACCTTCTCGCCGGGCTGGATGGCGTCCTTGTGCACCTCGAGCGTGTTCGTACCGTATTCCAGTGCGTACTCGACGCTGATGGTCTCGGCGGGCAGCTTGCCCAGCTTGCGCACGGGCACGAACCCGGCATCGAGCCGGACGGCCATCGGCGCACTGAAGATGAAGCCGCGCGATTCCATGCCCACCACGACATCGACCTTCCGGTCGGCGAAGGGCTCGACCATCAGGTCGATGGCTTCCGCGAACGGCTTGGCCTGCTTGATGAGCGTCGTGATGTCGTAGAACAGGATCCCGGGCTTGGGAAAGTCAGGGACCTCGCGGATCTCCGCGCGAAGGGAGTCGACGGACACTGGGCCCCCAAGGTGCGTGATGCGGGTCATTCGGTTGGCTGCTGCAGTCTACCGCAGCACGCAGACCCCGGGTACGCGCGGCTGTTCGGTACCTTGATCACCAACCAAGCCGGGCATGCGCGCGTCAGTCGCCCGTGCCCTGGTCAGCGGGCGGTGTCTGCCACGGACGCCGAAGCCGCCCGATCGCGCATCGGGACGCCCGTGCCGCCGAACCGTGCGGCGACCACCTCGGACATGATCGACAGGGCCGTCTCCGCTGGCTCGCGGCCACCCAGGTCGAGGCCGATCGGCCCGCGGAGACGGGCGAGGTCGGCAGGATCCACGCCCGCGGCCAGGAGTCGGACCCGACGGTCGGCCTGCGTCGTGCGGCTGCCCACCGCGCCGACGTAGCGACAACCGCGCATGAGTGCCGTCACGATGGCCGGCTCGTCGAACTTGACGTCATGGGTCAGGATCGCGACCGCGTCATGTGGTCCGAGACCGATCTGGTCGGCGAGCTCGTCCGGCCAGCCCACCAGCAGCGTGCCCGCATCGGGGAACCGCTCGCGGGTCGCGAACGCGGCGCGTCCATCGATGACGACCGTCTCGTAGCCCAGCGTGTGTGCCATGGCCACCAGGGAAATGGCCACCTGCACCGCACCCACGATGACCAGACGTGGCGCTCGAGGGAACGCTTCGATGAACCACGATCGACCCCCGAGCTCCACCGTCCGCGACCGGCCCCGCTCCAGCGCCTCGGCAGCAGCCGCCTTGAGCGCCACATCGGAATCCGCATCACCGGTCGAGCCACCGAGGCCCGAGTCCCCATCGAACACCAGCGGCGCCGCTGGCGGAGCCCCCTCCCCCGGCGTGTGCGGCCCCGACTCCGGGCCGGGGGCGTCGCCTGGCAGCGGCGTGATGACCGCCCGACCTGGTTCCCGTGCGGCCACGCGCACCGCGTCCTGCACGAACGGCTCCACGAGGACGTCGATGGTGCCGCCACAGGCGAGCCCGACGTCCCATGCCTGCTCATCGCTGATCCCGTAGCGGACCACGCGCGAATCGCCCGTCGCGCGCGCGCGCTCGACCTCCTCGAAGGCAGCCCCCTCGACGCAGCCGCCGCTGACCGAGCCGGCGAGCCGGCCGTCGCCGCTGACGAGCAACACCGCCCCTTCTGGTCGAGGCGCCGAACCGAACGTCCGGACGACCACGGCCCGAGCGGTCGGCGGCGCCCCTGGGGCCGCATCACCGTCCCATCGACCGAGTTCCGTCACGAGATCCTTCATCGCAAGGTGCTCCCCGTCCGTGGTCCGAGATCGTCGGCGAGCGCGGCTGCCAGCAGTTCCAGGCTGCCCAGATCGTGCGAGGGCAGGAAGATGTCGATATGCGGCCACGCGGCCGCCATGCCCGCTGCGAGCGGCCGGTATCCCGTGGCCCCGGCCAGCGGATTGAGCCAGATCAGGCGGTGGCACGACCGCCGGAGGCGCGCGGTCTCCTCGCCCACTTCGCGCGGGTCGCCCCGGTCCCAGCCGTCACTCACGACCAGCACGATGCCGCTCGAGCGCAGCACACGACGGGCCCAGCGTTGGTTGAACTCGTGGAACGACGTGCCGATGCGCGTCCCACCTGACCAGTCGCCAACCGCTGCCGAGATGTGGTCAAGGGCGACGTCGGGGTCCCGATACCGCAACTGGGGCGTGATGCGCGTCAGCCGGGTGCCGAAGCAGAACGCTTCGGTGGGCACATCCGTTCGTGACAGGGCGTGGCAGAACCGCAGCAGGAGTCGGGCGTGGCGCTCCATGGACCCGCTGATGTCGCACAGCAGCACCACGCCGCGTGGTCGCTCGACGCGCCGGCGCCACAGCCAGGTCACGGGGTCACCGCCCGTGCCGAGGTTGCGACGCATCATCTGGCGTGGGGCCAACAGTGTGCCTCGCCGGTGGAGCTTCCAGCGGCGGGTACGGCGCATCGGCATACGCACCACCATGCGATCGATGAGCCGTTCCGCTTCCCGAAGCTCGGCGGGGCTCATGCGGTCGAACGCCCGGCCGCGAAGTCGCTCGCCGGCGCTCCAGGCCGTCTCCGAGGGCTCGGTGTCGTCGGGTGCCTCCTGCCCCTCATCGACCGACGCGGTATCCCGGACGATGCCCGTCGTCGTCGTGGCTGCGTCGTCGGGCAACGACTCGGGTGACGGTCGGGGCGGCGCGCCATCCTCGTCGCGATCGGTGGCCAACTGCGGCAGGTCGGGCGGCGTGATGCGTCGACCACGCCAGAATCGTTCGAACGCGCGTTCGTAGGGCTCGATCTCGTCCCTCCGGCGCACGAACAGCGCGGCTCCGGCAGCGTGGACCTCGTCCCGTGCACCGATGTCCACGAGATCGAGGGCGCGCACGAAGTCGAGCACCGCGGCGAGGTCGGCCGTCAGGCCCTGTCGCTTGAGCTCCCGGCCAAAGCCCAGGACACTGGCCAGGAACGCCGTCCCCGAGACTGTCGGCGGCGGGACCAGCAGGTCACCTGTCCCGGATGCCGGCCCATGGATCGCCGATGCCAGCTCAGGCCGATCCACCGGCCTGGACCTCGGCGAGATACGCGGCCGCCCGGTCGCCCCGGATCGCCCGCACGTCTTCCTGGTACTTGAGCAGAACGCCCAGGGTCGGATCGATGACCTCCGGCGACAGGCCGGGCGCACCGAGGGCCACGAGTGCAGCGGCCCAGTCGAGGGTCTCCGCGACACCCGGCAGCTTGGTCAACTCGGTCTGGCGAAGGCGCTGCACGAATCCGACGACCTGTCGGGCGAGCCGTGTGTCCATGCCCGGCAATCGCGCCTGGACGATGGCGTACTCCTTGTCCATCGTCGGGTAGTCGATCCAGTGGTACAGGCAGCGGCGTTTCAGCGCATCGTGCACCTCGCGCGTTCGGTTGGAGGTCAGGATCACCCGTGGCGGTCGCGACGCACGGATGGTGCCGATCTCCGGCACGGTGACCTGGAAATCGGAGAGGATCTCCAGCAGGTAGGCCTCGAACTCCTCGTCCGCCCGGTCGATCTCATCGATGAGCAGCACCGGCGCAGCGCCCTCGTCCGACTCCAGCGCCTGGAGCAGGGGTCGCTTGATGAGGAAGGCGGGCCCGAAGATGTCGTGGACCGTCGACTCCTGGCGGCCGTCGCCACGAGCCTCCCGGAGCCTGATCTCGAGCATCTGCCGGGGGTAGTTCCACTCGTACACGGCCGTGGTGACGTCCAGACCCTCGTAGCACTGGAGCCGGATGAGTCGGGTGCCCAGGACGCTCGAGAGGACCTTGGCGACCTCGGTCTTGCCCACGCCGGCCTCGCCCTCGAGCAGGATCGGCCGACCGAGCTCGAGACCCAGGAATACGACGGTCGCGAGTGCACGGTCGCTGACGTAGTCATGCTCAGCGAACGCGGCGGCGATGCCGTCGATGGAACGCGTGGAGTCGGGTCGGCTGACGAGGTCGGTCACGTGTCCGATGGTACCGCCGGTCACCCGCCGCTGGATCGGACCGTCCCGGAGCGTCCTGCCCGACCGACCCGATGGGTGGCGTACCGGACAGGTCCTGTCAGGTGCCCATGCCAGCATGGGCACCTGACGCACCGAGGACCGACCCATGCCGCTCACCCACATCGATCCGGACGCGCTCCCCAGCAACCCCGCATTCAGCCAGGGTGTGCTCATCGAACCACCCGGCGCATTGCTCGTGGTCGGTGGCCAGAACGGCATCGACGCGAGCGGTGCGGTCGTGCCCGGAGGTCTCGGGCCGCAGTCCGAGCGGGCGCTCCGGAACGTGCTCGCGGTCCTGGCGGCCGCGGGCTGTACGCAGGAGCGCGTCGCCAAGCTGACCATGTATCTGGTGGCGCCCGCCGACATCGCGCTGGGCTTCGCGGCGGCGCGGGAGGTGTGGGGTCCGCATCCCGCGGCAGTCACCGTGCTCCAGGTGACGGCGCTCGGACGCCCTGGCTGCCTGGTCGAGATCGAAGCGTTGGCCCAGGTGCCGCCCCGGTGACGGGGCCGTTCCGCGGCGAATCAGCCATCATCCGCGGCCATCTCGCGGGCATACGGCGGCATCCGGAAGCGCATCTCGCGGCCGAGCACGCCACCGTGGCCCAGCCGGGCGACGGTCCGGGCGCTGGCACGCTCCCCGGACAGCAATCGGGGCAGCAGCAGGTCTGCAGCCGTGGCCTTCGAGTAGGCGCCACAGGTCGGCAGGCCGATGATGTCGGTGCGGCGGATCCGGGCCAGCCAGAGCATCGACCCCGGGTGCGCCGGGACGCCATGCCGGAGGACCACCCCGTCCAGCGTCTCGATGGCCGCGTAGAACGGGTCGGCCGGGTCGGTGCTCGCCGACCCCGCCGTGAGTACCAGGTCCACTCGACCCGGGCCCCCGGTGAGTCCGCCGAGAGCGGCCAGGACCGGCTCGAGC
>JBBSOS010000179.1:0-5955 GCA_038259505.1 Candidatus Limnocylindrales bacterium
GATGATGGCGTTGTACATGCCCATGCAGCCTTCGTCGAAGACACCCACGATGGCCATCCGGTCGGCCAGCTCGCCCGCCAGGCGGCGTCCCGTCGCGGCGGCCGCCGGGTCCAGGCGGGCCGGGTCCAGGTCGCGTACGTGCGAGGTGTCGTGCTCGATGCTGCCGGTCTCGATCCAGGACGCGATGGCCCGGTCCGCGAAGTCATCGGTCATGTCCCGGCTCCAGATGGAGCTGTAGGGGCGACCCATCTTGGTCAGGCTGGCGTTGATGTTGAGCATCCCCACAAGGCCCGGCCACTCGCCCATCCAGTTCGCGGCGGTGAGCACCGGACCACGGTGGCGGCGCAAGCCTGGCAGCACATGATGGCTGTATTGCCACACGGCCTCGGCCACGACGATGGGCGCGTCCCGGTCGATGTCAGCGAACACGTCCATGCCCATCCGCTGGCTGGAGATGAAGCCATGACCCCGCGCCCCGTCCACGGGATGCCCCCGGCGCACACGCACGCCGTGGCGCCCGAACGCGGCCACGATGTCCCGCTCCAGGTCGGCCTGTGCCGGCCAGCCCAACACATTGGCGGTCTCGCGCAGGTCGCCGCTGGCGACCAGGACGGCGTCGGTGATGCTCATGGCTTCGCTCCTCGATATAGTGATCCGGTCGCCGCGGGAACGGGCCGGTAGTCCGGCCGCGGCCCGGTGGTCAGGGACATGGCCCGGTCGAGCCTCGGATCACGAGTGTGCTCGTCAGTTGCACCTCCCGGACCGGTGATCCGGGCTTCTGGATCCGTCGGATGAGCAGCTCGACCGCCTGTGCACCCATCCGGTAGGTCGGCTGCCGGACGACGGTGAGCGGCGGGTCGAGCAGCTCCGCGGTCGGGATGTCGTCGAAGCCCACGAGCGACACCTGGTCCGGGATGCGCACCCCCGCTTCGCGCAACGCCCGGAGCACGCCGATGGTCGTCAGGTTGTTGACCGAGAAGATGGCCGTGGGCGGCACGGGGATCGCCAACAGGCTGCGCGCCAGGACGAGGCCGGCGCTCTCGCGGAAGGTGCCCGCGGTGGTGAGCGCCGGATCGACCTCCAGTCGGGCGTCACGATGCGCTCGCTCGTATCCCCGGAGGCGCTCGCGGGCAGTGTGGGCATCGGGCGGGCCGCCGACGATGGCGATCCGGCGATGACCGAGGCGGATGAGGTGACTGACCGCCTCGTGTGCGGCGCTCTCGTTGTCGACGGCGACACTGTCGGTCGGCAGCCCCTGGATGCGCCGGTCGATGGCGACCAGGGCCGTGCCCATGCTGACCGAGCGCCGCAAGACCTCGCCATTCTCGTTGGTGGTCGCGATGATGATGCCCGCGACCCGCTCGGCGGTCATGACATCGAGGCTCGCTGCTTCACGCTCCGGGCTCTCGTCGGTATTCGAGAGGACCATCGAGTAGCCGTGCTGCTGTGCGACATCCTCGGCACCCCGGGCGACCGCGGTGAAGAACGGGTTGCCCACGTCACTGATGACGAGGCCGAAGATCCGGGCGGTCCCCGATCGCATGTTGCGCGCCAGGTTGTTGGGGTGATAGCCCATCTCGCGTGCGGTGGTCCTCACGCGCTCGAGCACGGGCGCGCTGACCAGCCGGCCGTCCCCGGACAAGGCGCGCGAGACCGTCGCGATGGACACGCCCGCCCGAGCTGCGACATCAGCCATGGTCGGCATCGGGCTCCCTCGACCCCTCCCGTGCGCTCATGGCCCGCATCGGTCGGGCCGCCCGGATCCGTCTTCTGTACGAAGCGGATGAAATCCATTACAGCGTATCTGTCAAGTCCCTGGTCCGGGTTCTGCGTGTGAGCACGCTAGATATCGGCCCCTTGACGATCCGTGCTGTAATGGGTTCCACCATCGGTCCGGCGACCGATGCGATGGTCGCAACCGCTTGGGGCCCGGGTGGGACGCTCGAAGAACGGGTCGATCCGCCCTTCATGCGATTGTGCTACAGTGTGCTACATGAGTGAGATCGGCGCGCAGCCATCCCGTGTCGGCGTGAGGGAGTTGCGGCAGAACCTGTCGGTGTACCTCGGCCGCGTCAAGAAGGGCGAGACGCTCGAGGTCACCGAGCACGGCCAACCGGTCGCCCGCCTGACGCCCAGGCCCTCCGAGCCCATGTCAGAGCTGGACCGCCTCATCGCCGAGGGCCGGGTGATCCCCGGCAGCCGGAACGTGGCGGCTCTCGGGCTGCCGCCACATGTTGCAGAACCAGGACGAACACTCTCGGACATCCTCCAGGAGATGCGCGACGAGGATGACCGTTGAGCGGTACCGTCGTCTATCTGGACGCGTCCGCGATCGTGAAGCTGGCCCTGCCGGAAGCCGGGTCCGAGGAACTGCACGCGTATCTCGCAGAGCGGCCGGGTCAGGTCACGAGTGACGTCGGGCTCGTCGAGACCATGCGAGCCGTGCGCCGACGCGGGGGTGCCGCCGTGGGCCGTACGAGTGAGCTCATCGGCGCCCTGGGGCGCATGACCGTCGATCATGCGGTCGTCCAGCACGCCTCTTCGTTGACGCCGACGGCACTCAGGACGCTGGACTCGATCCATCTCGCCAGCGCCCTGGAACTGGGTGCCGCACTGGAAGCGTTCGTGACGTACGACCATCGACTTGCCGATGCCGCGCGGGACGCCGGGCTGCGGGTGGTCTCCCCGGGCGTGTCCCTCGCTGGCTGATTCCGGCCGACTCACAGCGCGGACGCTGAGGCCGTCGCCCGCCGACGATCATCCCATCTTCCACGGATCGTCGACCACCCCTGGCTGGCCAGCGGCGGTCGGCAACGCGTTCCCGGCTCGACGGAAGCCGATCGTCACCCACTCACCGAACGGGTCGATGTGGTCCGCCTGATGGAAGACCGTGGACACCAGGCCGGTGGCGGAGGTGATGGCGGTCACCTCGGACTTGAGGGTGGCGAGGTCCGTGATGTCCCGGAAAGCCACGACCGCCGCCATGAGTCGCTCGCGAGTGGGCATGTCCATGGGATCCTGCACGAAGACCCGGATGAGTCGGTACCCATCATGGAACCACTCGATGGTCTGCTCGGGCTGGGGTGCATCCACTGGTCGAACCTCCCTCGCGCATCTGCCGGTCGGCTATCGCTAACCATAGCCCGCGCCATCGAGGCGAGCGCAGGCGACGTGCTCACCTCGACCTGGGCAGTCGCGTGCCCAAGTGGGCGTTCTGACCGCCGCCGCATGTCATCATGGCGGGACGTGGGTGCCCACGGTCCGTCTTCCCATCTGGCGTCGTGTGAGGTCCCAGCGTGCTGCATATCGATATCCCGACCCGGTCGGACATGGACAGCCTGCTCGCTGCCCGGATGCCCGGCAGCGTCTCGATCTACCTTCCGACGACACCCGTCACGACCGACGTGGGCGCCAGTCGGATCGAGCTCAAGAACCTCGTCCGCGAGGCGCTCGACCAACTCGGTGCAGCGGGGATGCAGACGCGGTCGCTGGAACAACCGATCCAGGATGAGCTGGACGACCTGATCGACGACGACTCGTTCTGGGCGTACCAGGCGAACAGCCTGGCGATCTTCGTGACCCAGGACAGCATCCGGACATACCGACTCCCGAACCGGATCGATGCGGTCGTGGAGGTCTCGGACCGGTTCCATCTCAAGCCGCTGCTGCGCGCGCTCACGTTCCCGCACGCGGCGTTCGTGCTCGCGATCGCCCAGGGGTCGGTCCGGCTCCTCGAGATCTCCCCGGATCTGCCGCCGGAGGTCGTCAAGGCCGAGGGCATGCCGACCGATGTGGCCAGCGCGGTCGGCAAGTCCTCGATCACCGACCGCTCGCCAAGTGGGCGAGTGCAGGGCGCCGAGGGACAGAAACTGCGCATGACGCAGTACGCCCGGCAGATCGATCGGGCGATCCGGCCGATCCTCGCCGGCAGCGACCTGCCCCTGATCCTCGCGGCGACCGAGCCGCTCTCGACGATCTATCGCGCCGTCAACAGCTATAGCCGGCTGGCCGATGTCCCCATCCCGGGCAACCCCGAGGAGATGACGCCGGTGGCCTTGGCGTCCGCCGCGCGCCCCGTCCTGGATGAACTGTACGCCGCGGAACTGAGCACCCTCCGCGAACGATTCGAAGTGTTCGGTTCCGCGGGCCGTGCGTCCTCGGATGTTGGCGACGTCGCTCGTGCCGCGACATATGGCGCGATCGACACCGTGCTGGTGGACCTTGACGCGTCGGTGCCAGGGCGCATCGACGAGGTGTCCGGTGCCGTCACCCTGGACCATGCGGATGATGCCCGCAACTACGGGGTCGTGGACGAGATCGCGCGTCGCGCGTACCTCAGTGGTGCCCGAGTGCTGAGCGTCCGGACGGCCGATGTCCCGGGCGGAGGACCGGTCGCGGCGATCCTCCGGTATGCCGTCTAGACAGCCCAGAACCAGTCGCACGTGACCGACGAGAGCGGCTCGGTCAACCCGCAGCCGATCCTCCTCATACGTGACAGCGTCACGGTCGCGACGCTCACGCGGATGGCTGAGGGTCGGTTCGGCACGCTCGTGAAGGCGGTCGTGGATATCGAACGCGGCGTGATGGCCGTCGATGCGGACATGCACGCCGACCAGGAAGCTCTGCTGCTGGAGGCAGGATCGAGGCAGCGCGACCTCTGGGGCATCAACCTGTACCCAGCCGACCACGGCACGCCGGGATTCATCGAGTTCGATTCGATGATCAATATCCGTCCCAGCCAGGGGAATCGCACCCGGTCCGTCGACGATGCCGAAGCGCGAGCGGCCGTCATCGGAGTCGTTGACCGGCTCGTGCGGGCGTGACGCTCCATCGGGATCTGGCGGTGACCCGCTGGTGGACGATGACGCTGCACGAGCAACTCGGCAACGTGGGTTCGGATGTGGGGCGTGCGCTTCGTGCGCGCGCGGCCGGGGATGCCTCCCGGTTCACAGGGGCGCTGGATCGCGCGTTGGACCTCATCGATCTCACGCTTGTCGACCCACGCTGGAGTGGTCCGCGTCGGCGGGAGCTCGCGCGGATGCGTGAGGTCGTGTGTGACCACCTCGTCGGTGACAACGTGTACGGCTCGACCGATGCCTCGCTGGATGCCTGGTTCATGGCGTACGCGCTGGCCGCGAGGCGGGGTCGATAGGCGGCGACTCGCGTCGTGACCGGCACGCGTGGATCGTCAGGCCGTGTCCGCGCAGCCCTCCTGCACGGCCTGCAACTCGAGCGGCGTGACGTGAACCTCCCCGATGACCCCACCAATGACGGCAGCCAGCTGTGGCAGGAGATGCGTCCAGCCAGCCTGAGGCGTCCTGGATGTCGAACCTGAGGCGGGGCTGGACGGATGAGGCCGGTGACGGTCGATCGGGGGACTCTGGTGGTCGTCGAACTCGACCCGACCGTGGGTCGCGAGCAACGTGGAGTCCGATCGGGCATCGCTCCCGACCGCGGCGACCGGAACGCTGCCTCCATCGTCCAGGACTTCGCTGGCTATAAGTCAGTGCACTGTTGCCCATCCACACCACAAGGTCCACCGAGGTCGTGGCGCATCCCCTCCCGAAGAAGACCGAGCTCGAGGAGCCGTCATGAGCTCTTCGCCAGCACGGACGACTGGGATGGCCAACTGAGCGGCGCCGAAGAGGGCTGGCCCGGCATCGCGCGCGTCCTGCGGCTCTATGTCACGCACTTCCGTGGGCAGCGCTCCGCGACCATGCGGTTGATGGCGCCCGTCGCGGGCTCGTCCGCCGATGCGTAGGCGACGTTGACCGCCGCCCTCGGGCTACAGGGTGTGATCGCTGGGCAGCATTGGGTCGCCCCGGCAGGCGTGGATCCAGGAACGCTTCCCGATGCCGCCGGGGTCGAACACGCGCCACTGACCAGATGTCCAATGCCCGCAGGGCGTCCGACAAGCCGTGTCGTCCGCGTCGGAACGTGAGGTGGATCGTGCCA
>JBBSOS010000180.1:0-5946 GCA_038259505.1 Candidatus Limnocylindrales bacterium
CGGACATCTTCGACACCTGGTTCTCGAGCGGCCTGTGGCCGTTCTCCACCCTCGGCTGGCCGGACGCGACGCCCGACCTGGCGCGCTACTACCCGGGCACGGTGATGGAGACCGGCTACGACATCATCTTCTTCTGGGTCGCCCGGATGATGATGCTGGGCGAATGGCTGACCGGTCGAGAGCCGTTCGGTACGGTGTACCTCCACGGCATGGTGCGGGATCCCGTGGGCGCCAAGATGTCCAAGACCCGCGGCAATGTGGTGGACCCGCTCGGCGTCATCGACGATGTCGGTGCGGACGCGCTCCGCTTCGCGCTCGTCAACGGGACGGCGCCGGGCATGGACCAGCGCCTGTCGCCCGGCCGGCTCGAGGGTGCCCAGCGATTCGCCAACAAGATCTGGAACGCCAGCCGGTACGTGCTGTCACAGCGCCCGCCGGAGCTGGGGGACGACGCGGTCCTGGTGCTGCCCGGTGGGGACGACCTGGGACCCGCAGAGCACTGGATCCTGGCGCGCTGTGCCGCCACCATCCGCGAGGTCGATGCCGCGTACGCCACGTTCCAGTTCGCCGAGGCCACGCGCCTGCTGCACGCGGCGATCTGGAGCGAGTACTGCGACTGGTACCTGGAGCTGGCCAAGTCGCAACTGGCACCCGACCGACCGACCGCCGTGCGAGTGGCAACCTGGCAGGTCCTCGCCTGGGTGCTCGACCGGTACCTGCGGGTGCTGCACCCGGTCATGCCCCACATCACGGAGCACATCTGGGCACGACTCCCGAAACGTCCGGACGATGCCGACCTGCTGATCGTCGCGCGCTGGCCCGATGTCGAGGCGGGGATGGGCGCGGACACGACCACGGCCGCCGGGGTCGCCGACCTGCTGGATCTCATCACGGCCATGCGGAACGCACGGACCGACGCGGGTATCGACACCGGCACATGGCTGGCGGCCACTGTGGTGCCCCGGTCAGTGGCACTGCGGGTCGCGTTGGAAGGCCTGGCCGAAGCGGTCACCCGGCTGGCCCGGGTGCATGTGGTGGTCACCGACGATCCCGCGGTGCTGGAGGCGGTACCCGATGCGCTCGCCGTCGTGACCGATGGGGCCGAAGCGCGCCTTGCCGCGACCGAGGGCGACCGGGAACGCGACCGGGCACGCGTTGCACGGGAGCTCGCCGAGGCCGAGCAGCACCTGGAGGCGACCCGCGCGCGCCTGGCAGACGGTCGGTTCACGGAGCGTGCGCCCGCGACGGTCGTGGACGGAGCGCGGCAGCGTGCGGCCGAGCTGGAGGCGCGCGTGACACGGCTCCGGGACCACCTGTCGCGGTCCGCTCCATGAACGTGTTCACGTCACCAGTTCCTGCGCACCGTGGACGCGGTACCATGCGCGACAGCCAGCCGGCTCCCATGCCGGCTCGAGGAAGGAGCCCCTCGCTTTGGACTTCCTGAAACGGGCCATGGGGCACGGGGATGAGCCACCTGCACCCACACCGGATGTACCGACCGACGGACTCCTGGCGGAGGACCACGAGCTCAAGCTCACGTTCCGTGCCAAGAGCAGCCAGGGCGTCCGGATGAAGGCTGGGCCCAATGCCCTTGCCGCGTTGCCGGAGATGCTGGCGGATGTCTCGCAGGGCCACGTGACCGTGATCCCGCCCCTGGACTCCGCCGTACACGCGGCCGCGCCCAACCTGCTCAAGCCGGAGGAGGCGGAGCCCTGGTTGCACGCGACGCGTGACCACGCACCCGACATCCGTCACGGGCTGATGGTCCTCGCCTCGCTGGACGCCATCGACCCTGCGTTCGAGACGTGTGCGATCGCCCAGTTGTCGGGCGAGACGGACACATCCGGCTATCCCGCCTACGACGCCATCGTGGGTGGCGTGGTCTCCCACTGGGACGAGCAGACGGGCGACATGATCGTGCGTGGTGTCGCGGGTTGGGGCGGCCGGGGCGTACGCGGCGACACCGATCGCACGGCGTATCGGCTCCTCGCTTCCCTGTTCGCGAACATCCTCGCCAGCAAGGACGCCGTCGGCATCGCGTCCGATGACCGACCGTTGCCAAAGGGTGGCTCGGGCGGCCTGGTGTGCGCCCATTGCGGCTTCGGTTCAGCGCACGAACGAGCGTTCTATTGTCCAAAATGCGGGATGCGGATGGTTCGGGGGTAACGAGTGCCGGTCTACGAGTACATCTGCACGGTCTGCGGCCACCCGGTCGAGGTCATCCACTCCTTCACGGCACAGGGCCCGACGAGCTGCGAGCGCTGTGGCTCGGCCATGCGCAAGGCACTCTCGACGCCGGCGATCGTGTTCAAGGGATCCGGCTGGGCCAAGAAGGATCATCGCGACAAGGTCCACGCATCGGCCTCGGCTGCCGCGAAGCCCGCCGCTTCAGGCGGCGACGGCGCAGCGTCAGACGGCGCAGCGGCAGGCGGCGACCGCGTAGCGTCAGACGGCGAGGGCCCCGCGACCGGCGACAGTCGAGCGACCGGCGACAGCGCCGCGACGTCGGGATCCCCGGCCGCATCCGCGCAGGACACTGCCACGAAGCCTGCGGATGCGGCATCGACCGCCACGTCGAGGTCCACCCCGGCAGCGGCCTCGCAGGGTTCCTCGGCCGCAGGGACCGCGACGAGGACAGAGCCATCCAGAAGCCAGGCGAAGCGAGCCGACTGACCGCCGCCCCCGACCGGTCCACCGGCGCGACGCAGCTACCATATGGCTCGACCCGGCATGTCCATCGGCGAACGGATGGCGGTCGTCGAGCGGCGGGCCCGCCGGTTCCCGCCCATCCGGGCGCTGATGGCCATCAACGACACCTACAACGCAGTGGGTGGCGGCCTCCTGGCGTCGGGCCTCGGGTTCTCTGCCCTGTTCGCGGTGATCCCGGGGCTGCTGCTGATCGTGAGCCTGCTCGTCCTCGTCGTCGCTGACCGCGCCATCCAGCAGGAGGTGGTGGACTGGATCGTCGTCCAGGTGCCGCCGCTGGCGGGCGTCGCGACCGAGGTCGTCAAGAACCTCGCGGATGGTGCGCGCGTGGGAACGCTGCTCGGCCTGGTCGGCTTCCTGTGGGGCGCGAGCGGATTCTATCTGGCGCTCGAGAACGCCCTGTCCCGGTTCTTCCCGTCCCGGCGGGGCCGCGACCCCATCATGGGCCGACTGCGCAGCTTCGCGGCGGTCATGCTCGTTGTCGGCGGGGTCCTTGCCGCGTTCGCCATCAGCATCCTGCTATCGGTGATCGCTGGTCTCGTGGGCCATGGCCTCGACACCGCCCTGGCGGCCCTGTCACCGCTGATCGCGATCGCGGCGGCCGCGCTCATCTGCCTCGCCTGCTACCGGCTGGTCCCCGTGGAACCGCCGCGGATCCGCGCTGCGGCGCCCGCGGCCCTGCTGGCGGGCGTCTTCATCGGCATCCTGACGTCCCTGTTCGGACTCATCGCACCATTCCTGGTGGCCGGATTCTCGGGGCTGGGTGCGGTCGCTTCGACGTTCATCGCCCTGATCTGGTTCGGGTACGTGTTCCAGGCCTTGCTGTACGGTGCTGCCTACGCTCGACTGCGCGAGACGCGCGCCCAGGTCCAGGACGGGCCGCCGCGGATCTGACCAGGTCGATGGTCAGATCAGGCCTGGGGCAACCCACAGCGCCGGCAGAAGCGCGCCTGACCGGACAGTGGCAGGTCGCACCGCGGACAGGGGCGCACGCCGCCCTTGACCGGTCCCGGCACGGGCGCCGCCAGGAAGCCGGACCGCGACCTTCGACCCGATGGCGGGCCGGCCGCGACGCCTGCCGGGACCTGCCCAGGTCCCCATCCAGGTGGCGGAGGCGACCATTGTGGCGGCTCGGCGACCGGCGCAGTCATCTGCCACATGACCGGTGGCGGCGTCATGGTCATGGGCGGCTGGGCCACCACGGGCGTCTGCTGGACCATGGGCGGCTGCGGGACCATGAGTGGCGCGCTCGACTCGGGTGATGCCATCGGCGCAGCGTGCCCGAGCGGTTGCTGTGGCGTGGTTGGTGCCTGGGACACCGCGGCCGGGGTCTCCATCACGGCCGGTGGCGGGACGAGGGACTCCGCGAACACGACCTCAGGCGGGGGAGCCGTCTCGGCGATGACGGGCGTCGCCACCACAGGTGGCATCGGTGGCACGGGGTTGGCCGGCGGCGCGACGGATGCCGATGAGCCGACCGGCTCCGGCAACGTGACGGCCTGACCCGCCTCGACATCGGGCCCGAGCGAGGCAGCAAGTGCCGTCCAGGCGGTCGGTGCCACTGGCTCGGGGATGGGATCCGGGGCCTCGCTCGCAGGGTACGCGCCGTCGGCCGTTGGGGACCCCGCATCGCTGGTGTCCATGCTGGCGTCCGGTCGGGCGTCCGGGAGCGGCTGCGGCAACTCGTATGGCGGCGGCACTCCCTCGAGCTCCCGGGCTTCCTGAGCCTGTCGGACTTCCTGGGGCTCCCGGGCTTCCTGGGCCTGTCGGGCCTCGTGGGCGTGCCGGGCCAGATCGGCTTCCTGCGCGAGGCGTGCCTGCTCCGCCTCCCAGGCGAGCCGCTGTGCGTCGAGGAGTCGTGCCTGATCCGCCTCCCAGGCAAGGCGCGCCTGCTCGGCCTGCTCCGCGACGAGCCGTTCCTCGTACTGCCGCAGCTCGTCCGACAGGCGACGCTGTTCGGCCTCGGCCGCTGCCCGCTCGGACTCCACCAACGCCTTCGCGCCGAGCGCCGCGAGCCCGGCCTCGATCATCGGCGCCAGGTCGTCCTCCGGCGTCTCGACCATCTCGGGGGGCGCGACCCAGATCTCCGCCCGGGGTGCGGGCGGCGGATCGAGCCGCAGCCAGGTTTCGTCACTCCCCAATCGGAGCAGGCTCGCGAGGGCCGCCTGCAGGATCGCCTCCGTCTCCGGGTCGGGTGCGTCCTCGTCGGCGGCGCCAGGGTCGGCGGACCCGGTCGTGGCGGCACAGGTGCGGCAGAAGCCTGCGCTCGTATCCCAGCACGACGGGCAGGTGAACCGCCGGCATTCCAGGCAGAAGTGGAACGCGCCGTGGAATGGGTCGCGGGAAACGACCAGGGCGCTTGAATCGATCTCCGCATCGTCCGCCAGGATGCCCACCATGCGTCCCACGCGGACGAGGTGACGTCCGCGCGCGCGCCGCGGCTCGAACGCATAGCGCGTACCGCAGCTCTCGCAGAACGATTCGACCTGGGTGGCGGTGGGCATCAGCCTGGGTGCTCCTCCGAACGGTAGGAGCGCACGCTACGCTGGCGAGCGGTGGCCCACATCGGGGCATCGGTACCGGTCGACGACTGCGAAGGTCCTGTCCGTCGGTGTCGTGGGTCGTTGGGGACGCTCTGGTAGGCTTCGTGGCCGATGTCCCGACCGTTCGCATCAGTCGAGAGCTTCCTGGAACGCATCCTGGAACGACCCGCGGCTCGACTGTTCCATGTCCACCCACAGCCGGTGCAACTGGAACGTCGTATCGAACGCGCCATGTCGGCGCACCGACTCGTGCGAGGGGGTCACGCGTACGTCCCGCATCGATATCGTGTGGTGCTCTATCCCAGCGACCTGGAGGCGCTCCAGGCGGCCTCCGACCGGCTGCCGACCGACCTCGCGGACGCGATCCTGTCGCGCGCTCGCACCCAGGGATACTGGCTGGTCGCCCGCCCCGAGGTGCTGCTGGTGTCCTCCGCGCGCGTGTCGCAGGGTGACCTTGAGGTCGATGCCGTGCCCCTCGACCCGGTGCTCGTGAGCTCCGCAGCGGCCGGCCTCCGACCGGTCGGGCTCGAGGGTCCCAGGCGACCCCGGCCACCCATCCCGGGTACCGGTGTCGTCCCCGACCCGTCGCCCGACGAGCTGCCGCCGTTACCGGTGCCGATGGAGGTGGAGCCCGGGCAGGCCGCAGCGGACTGGCGGCCGATGGAGGCCCTGACGCCGCCCGACGGGGTGTTCGGCC
>JBBSOS010000181.1:0-5901 GCA_038259505.1 Candidatus Limnocylindrales bacterium
CTCCCACGATGGCGAGCGGGTCCGGATATGGTTGAGCGGCGCGGATCAGTCGACCCGCGCCGCTCGAACGGACGAGGGCAGACCTGGACGCCGGAAGCGGCGAAGGCCTCCCGGACACTCTGACGGTTGGCGTACCAGAGCACGATCAGCGGCAGGACGAACAGGCCCAGACCGGTGTTCTGGCTGCTGCCAGCGAACAGGGTGAAGACCGCTTCGATCAGGGCGAAGATGGCCATGATCTCGCAGAACAACAGGCCCCACGGCTGGAGCGAGAACAGGGCGCCGCCAACACCCAGCCAGATGATGCCGACGATCAGGGTCAGCAGGCCGCTGAACCAGACGCCGTTGCCAGATTCCACCGGCCCGAACGTCACGATGTTCATGAGCCGGAAGCCACCGAACACGTACATCACCCCGACCAATGTGGCCAGGACCCCCAACACCATGACACCCAGCGGTCGACTCACGCGCATACCCTCCTATCGACCCCGGACGTGGAGTCGTTCGTGAGCAAGGGTACCGATTTGCACTGAACCTGCAAGCCCACCGGCTGCAGGGGACTGCGTATGGCATGGAACGCGCGCAATGAACCAGCCCGCATCGATGGTCCAGACGGCCGACTTCCTGACCTGGAAGGCGCCCATCCTGTTTCGCCGACTGGCCCGGTAGGCTTCGAGGTCAGGCAGGGTCCGACCAGTCGATGGCCAGGCTGGTCGGCTCGTCCGGGTCGATACGCACCTGCACCCTGGCCCCAGGGAAGACGCGCGCCCGCGCAGCCTCGGGCACCAGGCTGCCGGTCGACACCGTGTAGCCGCTGCCGTCCTCGGGCATCACGTCGAGCGTCAGGCGGAACAGTGCGTCGCCACGGACATTGACGCCCGTATCGGACATCGTCCGGACGATCGCGGTGCCCGGCCGGCCGGTGGCGAGGACAGCCTCCTGGACACCGGGCCGCAGGTCGAGAGCGGCCCCGTCGAGGGTCACCTGGCCACCCGTCAGCAGACCCGGGTCCACGGATATGCCCAACTGCCGCAGTTGTTCGTGGATGGCGGTCGCATCCGAGGGCGCGATGGTGTTCGGGGTCACGCCACCCATGCTCGAGAGGATATTGGGCTGTACAGCCGACCATGGGCGCGCCTCGAGTCCCGCTGATCCCGATCCGGGTCGCGCCGACTGCGCCTCCCGCAGCGACCCGGCCTCGTTCGCCAGGTCGATGGTCAATCGTTGCGGCTCCGTCGGATCGACCAGGACCGGCACGCTGGCGCCCACCTGCAGCGAGGCCATCTGGAACATCGGTGTCAGTTGACGATGGTCGGTCTCGTAGGGCGCACGACCCGGCACCATGACGCGCAATCGGTACGTGAGCAGGACGTTGACGTTATTGACCACCATGCTGCCGCCGCTCACCGAAAGGATCGTGGCCTGGGCCGGGATGCCTGACGCCAGCAACCGCCGCCGAGCGGCCGTGACCCGTGCATACGCCACCCCGATGATGGTGAACACGATCCCCATGGGCACCAGCGTGAGGGCGACGATGCCCGCGCCCATGCCGGTCATCTCTCCTGTGACGCCACTGGCGTGGGGGAGGAGGGCCACGAACACGAGCACGACGCCGATGGCCAGGAACGCGACGCCCAGGACGATGAACAGACGCATCCTGCGCACTCTGCCACGGATCGATCCACGACGACGGTCGATCGCCCGACGAGAGCGCCGCCCCGCGATCGTGCCATTCGTGGCTACACTCGGGGATGCCGTGACCATGCCCGCCGTCGGTCCATCGACCGAACCAGTGATCCGCCTGCGTGGTCTGCGAAAGTCGTACGGCGACCTGGAGGCGGTCAAGGGGATCGACCTGGACGTCCAGGTCGGCGAGGTGTTCGCGTTGCTGGGCCCCAACGGAGCGGGCAAGACCACGACCCTCGAGATCCTCGAGGGATACCGATTCCGCACCAGCGGCGACGCCTCGGTCCTCGGCCATGATCCCGGCCGTCGAGATCGCGGCCTCCAGGAGCGCATCGGCATCTGCCTGCAGTCCACCGGAATCGAGCGCTACCTCACGGTGGTGGAGGTACTGCGCCTGTACCGTGGCTACTATCCGCGGCCGCGACCCGTGGAGGAGCTGCTGGACATCGTGGGGCTCACGGACCAGGCGGACATGCGCGTCCGGCGGCTCTCAGGCGGACAGCGTCGGCGGCTCGACCTTGCGGTGGCGCTGTGCGGTGATCCCGAGCTGCTGGTCCTCGATGAGCCGACCACGGGCTTCGACCCCGGTGCGCGACGGCAGGCGTGGGACATGGTGAAGCGCCTCACCGGCTCTGGTCGGACGGTGCTGCTGACCACCCATTTCATGGATGAGGCGCAGGTGCTGGCCGACCGACTGGCGGTCCTGGTGCACGGCGAGATCGTTGCCATGGGCACGCCCGCCGCGGTGGTCGGCGGGGCATCGGCGGTCACGGTCATCCGGGTCCTGCTGCCGGGCGACACGCCATCGGTGCCCGGTTCGTTCTCGGGTGCTGTGGCGACCCGCAGCGGCGCAGGATCGCTGGAGCTGCACACGGATCGACCGACGGAGGCCGTCCATGAGCTGACGGGTTGGGCCCTCGCAGCGGGTGTGGCGCTGGAGGAGCTGACGGTCTCGCGGCCATCGCTCGAGGACGCCTACCTGGCGCTCGTCGGCGACACGGGGGAGGGCCACCCATGACGGTCAGCAGCCTCATCGCACGTCAGGTCCGATACGAGAACACCGCCTTCTGGCGGAATCCGGCGGCCGCCTTCTTCACGTTCGCGGTCCCGCTCATCTTCATGGTCCTGTTCAACCTCATCCTGACCGGCAACGGCTCGGGCCAGGACGCGGCGCGGTTCTACACGCCCGCCATCGTGTGCTTCTCCATCGTCAATGCGTGCTACACGAGCATCGCGATGACCGTCAGCCTCGCGCGGGATGAGGGCATCCTCAAGCGGATCCGGGGTACGCCGCTGCCAGGTTGGGCATACCTGGTCGCGCGAATGCTCCAGGCAGTGCTCGTCGCGCTGCTGCTGGTGCTCATCGTCGCGGTCGTGGGCCTGGTGGCCTTCGGGGTGCCGCTGCCGGTGGGTCAGTTGCCCCTCCTGGTCGTCGCGATGGTCGTGTCGGGCGCCTCGTTCTGCGCGCTGGGACTTGCCGTCGCGGGGCTCATCCCGAACGCTGCCGCCGCGCCCGCCATCGTCAATGCGACGGTCCTGCCGCTGTACTTCATCTCTGACGTGTTCGTGCAGCTCGACGACTCCTCGGTCCTGGCGCGCATCGGCGACCTGTTCCCCATCCGCCACCTGGCCAACGTACTCCAGGCCGTGTGGGACCCGACGGTCCGGCCGTTCGACCCCATCGACCTGGTCTGGATCGCCGCCTGGGGTGCCCTGGGGCTGATCGTGGCCACGCGCACCTTCACCTGGGAGCCACGCTCGTGAATGCGCCATGCTTGTCGCAGGGGCCGTCCCGAGCAGTTCCAGGAATCGTACCCAAGGAGCCGACCATGAGCACGCCCGTGTCTCCGACCCGCAGCCGGCTGATGGAGCAGCACGTCGATGCCCGGCGGCGTCGTGATGCCGCCGCGTTCGGCACGGACGAGTACCAGCAGGCGTGCGAGGAGATCGCGCGCATCGAGGTCGCCATCGCTGCCGCGGAAGAGCCGGGCGTGGAGCCGACGGCCGCGCCAGCCTGGGCGACGGTGCACGTCTGATCCGTCCGCGGTCCAGCTACAGCGCCGAGATGGAACGCGCCGGCATCCGTGGTCCGTACCTGGGCGGTCGGATGCCCGAGAGCTCCAACAGTCGGACCACCCGGGCTCGTTGGCCGCGCCACGGCTCCAGCAGCTCCAGCATCCGGGCATCGTCTGCCCGTGCCTCACCCGCGAGCGCCCAACTGACCAGGTTCGGCAGGTGGTAGTCGCCGACGCTGACGGCATCGGGGTCGCCGAACGCGGTCCGTACCGATTCTGCGGCCGTCCAGGGGCCGACGCCTGGGATGCCCTGGATCCGGGCGAGCGCGTCGGCTGGTCGCATGACGCCCGCAGCCTCCAGCCACCCGGCGCGGCTTGCGGCGCGTTGGATGACGAGCGCGCGGCGCTGTTCGATGCCCGCGGGATGCAACTGGTGATACCCGAGCGTGGACAGTCGCTGGGCGCTCGGTGGTAGGCGGAGACCCCCGGGTCCGGGCGCAGGTTCGCCGAACCAGAGGACCAGGCACCGATACGACCGGGTCGCCTCCTGTGAGGTGACCTTCTGCTCGCAGATGGCCGGGACCAGCGAGTCAAGGAGCCGATCGGAGCGCCCGAGCCGAAGGCCCGGCAGTCGCCGCACCAGTTCCCGGATCGGACCCCGTGGAGCAGCCAGCATTCCCGGGTCGTCGAGCGCGCCCAGCAGTCGCGGCAGTGTCTCGATGGCCTGCGCAGCACCCGATCCCCAAGCTCGGGCGCGGATACCATCGGCGACAGGCTCGATGAGCATGGTCACGGGGCCGCTGGGCGTTCGGGTGGCCCGCCATACGCCGCTGGTACCGAACCGGATAGTGGGGTCCGCCGGACCGTGTCGCAGCGGTGAGAGGATCCGGCGCACATCGACGGGATAGCCGGGCCGCCACGTGGTCTCGATCGAAGCGGCGTCCGGGTTCATGGCCCGGAGTGTGCCACGTCCGCCGACCGCGTCGGCTGGCCGTGCGGGTGTCCGTCGGTGCGCGGTGTCCTTCGGTTGACGCGCGGGTGTCCTGCGGCTGCGCGGATGCCCTGCGGCTGGCCGTGCGGGTGTCCTTCGGGTGCCGCTCGACGGTGGATCTGGGCTCGGGTGGGGGACTACCGCGGGCGGGCCTCGATCGGGCCGAGCACCCAACGGGTTCGTCGCTTCGGCGCCGAGATCAGGCGCTGCCGGGATCGCCGGGGCTTGACGCCCTCCAGCTGTGTCTCTGGCCGGAACCAGCTATGTCGACGGCCGCATGCCTCACACAGGAGGCTGCCGCTCTCGGGGACCCCGCGGCGGAATCCGGGAACGTCCTCGGCGACGCATCTCGTCGGGACGGGCCGCTCGGTCACGGGGCAAACGATCATCACGCGTGGCACTGGTTGGGTCGCTCCCTGATTGCTTCTCTGGTGTCATCTGCGGTCTGGCCGGTCCGGGCTTCTGGGCGCCCGGACCGGCCGCGACCACCCCGACCATGCCTCCGCTTCCAGTCGGGGGACCCTGGTACGAAAGTCCTGTTGGTTCCTGCTCGCACCACCTTTGGCCACCGTTCGGGTGGCGCGACGACCCCGCTGCTACCTTCGACCGAACCTGCCATCGCGCCCGGACGCTGAACGACCAACGTCCGGGCTCCACGTCTCGGGAGTCGAGTGCCGACAGCGGTCCGGGTCGAGGGCGGGAGTCGAGGGCGGGAGTCGAGAGCGGGTGCGCGCAGGCGATTGCTGTCACGCAGTCATCCACGGACTGGCCGACCCGGGCTTGGGACCCTCCCGGTCGGGTGTCACGCTCAGGGCTCGCTGCGGTTGGCGCCATCGCGACCGCTCGCTGACTGATTGGCACGATCGGTCCGGGATCTGCCGACGTCGAGTCCGTGGGTGACTGATCGTCAGGATCGCGAGCGGCAGGCTCGCGTCGTCGGGTGACATCGGGCCGAACGGCACTGGCACCACGCCAATGGCGCGCAGCGGCTGTTGACAGCGCGGGAGTGGGCAGAGTGGCGATGGCGATCATCCGGCCCATCCGCCCTATTCGGCCCAGCCGCCACATCCGCCACATCGGTCCGCGAGTCTGGCCGGCGCCCCGTCCGGGCCGGGTACATCAATGAGCTACGGCACGCTCGAGGACGATGGGCCGATGGTCGTCACTGGCGGTGTCACACGCTCCGGAGCTTGCTCGAACACCAGGTTC
>JBBSOS010000182.1:0-5900 GCA_038259505.1 Candidatus Limnocylindrales bacterium
CCTTGGTCAGCTTCCCAGGCGGTCGAGGGCATCCTGCTCGAGCTGGTTGGACTCGGTCTCGAGGTCGGAGAGCACAGTGTCCATGGACTCGCTGTCCTTGAACACTCGCAGGAGGTCGGGCCAGGCCACCGTGATGTTCCAATCCGGGACGTGGTGCTCCTCGAACACCGCGCGCGGCCACACGAGCTGATCGTACTGCTGCTGCAAGGCGCCCCAATGATGGTCCGTGATGCTCGGGTCCTGCGCGACTGCGGGGATGATCACGGAGCCGCCGTAGGTGTCGGCGAGGCTGAAGAAGTTTGTCGGATCGGCGAACTGGCTGACGAAGAATTCGGCGGCGGCCAGCTTGGCTGGATCATCCAGCAGCTTGCGCGAGAGCAGATGGATCGCGTTGTGGCCCAACTCCAGCCGATCGGACGCATCGCCTATCGATGGCTGGGCCAGGATACCGGCGCGAAATTCGGGACTGGTCGTCTCGTATCCCGAGACGATCCAGGAGCCGAAATTGGTGATGGCGGCCTTGCCCTGCTCGAAGCCATCGGCAGCACCATAGCCGGTCATGTTGGCGTGGCTCGGTGCTTCCTTGGTGATGTCGTCGACCTTGTGGACCTTGAGCAGGTCATCGATGTTCTTGAGCGCCTGCTTGGCGATATCGTGCGTGAGCGTGAACTTGCCGGTAGCGGCGTCGTAGTACTCACCGCCCAACTCCCGAATCGCCGTCACCCATGCGGAAGCGATGTACGGGCTGAAGGCGATGCCTGCCCGCACCAGGTCGTTGCCATCCCACTGGACAAGCTGTTTGCCAGCATCAACGAACGCATCCCATGTAGTCAGCGTCGCAGGATCGATGCCCGCGTCCTCGAGGATCGATGCGTTGTAGGTCCACGTCGACCCGCCCATGCCATTCAGGAATGGCAGATAGTAGGCATTGTCACCACGCAGGCCCTCAGACAGGGCGCTGGGATAGAACAGGGACTGGGCCTTTTCCGTGGACATGATCCCCGGCGTCACGGGCGCGAACAGGGATGCGATGTCGGACGCCACCAGCCAGGAACTGTAGGCGTTCATGATCTCGGGCTCCTCGCCCGCCGCGACAGCCGGCAGCAACTTGGACTGGAGTTGCTCATAGGGCAGCGGCGTCAGCTTGAGGGTCACCGCAGGTTGCTGGCTCTCGACCTTCGACTTGAGCTGTTGATAGACGGCCGTCAGTGGCGGCCAGTCCTGATACCACAACTCCAGCTCTGCCGGTGCCAGCGGCGACGTCGACTGAGCGAACGCCCGACGGGAACCATACGCGCCGGCGACCGCAGCACTTGCACCAGCGAGCGCTCCCGCTTTCAACAGGTCCCGACGCGACAACTGTGCGCGTGCGAACCGATCCATACCGACGGCCATTGTGGAGCCTCCTCTCGAACGAGAACATTCGCTTGCAGACCATTCATCGCCATGAGATCCGGGTCGTTCTTCACCGTGCGACTGAGGGTCCGACCGTATCAACCTGAGCGACGTCGTGGCAGGCCTTCCGGCTGGCAACGGGGATCGCCCAGGCAGGTCACGTTACCGGTCTGACCAGTCTATGGTGGGTGCGGGCGTTGGTCAAGGCGTCCGGAGGGAAGGGAGGTCCCGTGCACATCGGATGCAGGATGCCATGAGCACCATCGACAAGGGCGCCATCCGAGCCGTTCTGTATGGGTTCGGGCGGGTCAATCACGCGGTCCTGGAGCTCGCAGAGATCCGGCCTTGGCTTTCAGTGGTCGGGCTGATCGCCCGCAGCGACCGACAGGCTGACGGACCAAGCGCGGGAGCCCTGCCGGTCGGCTCGGACGCGGAGGCCATCCTCACCCGGGCCCGACCCGAGGTCGTCATCGTGGCGACGCGTTCCCGGCTGGTAGATGTGATACCGCACCTTCGACTGGCCGTTGCGGCTGGCCCGCGGGCAGTGCTGTGCACCGCAGAGGAACTGGCCTGGGTCGACCCGGCTTCGCCCGACGCTAACGAACTCCGGGCGCTTGCCGCGCAGCATGGGACAGCGATCGTCGCGACCGGGGTCAACCCTGGTTTCGTGCTGGACCTCTGGCCGCTGGTCCTGTCGGGCCTCGCGTGGGACGTCGCCTCGATCCATGCGCGCCGGGTCTCCGATGTCTCGGTGTTCTCACCGGATACCCGGGGACGTCTTGGTATCGGGCACACTCCGGAGAGCTTCCAGGCGGGCCTGGACGATGGCACGGTCGTCGGCCACCTCGGCTTCACCGAGAGCCTGCGCATCCTCGGCGACCGGATGGGACGCCCGAGCGATGACATCCACATCGTGACGGAGCCGGTATTCGCAGAGCGCCGCTACCACCTGCCCGATGGCGTCGTGGAACCAGGACAGACCATCGGGGCGATGCAGCGGGCCGAGGCACGCCTGGACGGATCGCCCTGGGTGACCATCGAGCTGATGGTCCACGCCGCTCCCCATGACGCAGGCGTGCCACCAGTGGATCAGGTGTCGATCACAGGTCGACACAGCCTCAGTGTCACCATGGAGCCAGGCTGTGGCGCCATCCTGGGGACTGCCGCGATCCTCGTGAACGGTATCCCTGCCGCTCTTGCGGCCGAGCCTGGTCTATATCGCGCCGGTGATCTGCCCGTGAGCGTGCCCTGGCTCGGCCCGGGGCGGCCGCCCGTGTAGCAGATCTTCAGGTATCGATCCGCGGGATTCCCAGGTTGGACGTCAATCCGCCATCGACCGGGATGATCGCACCTGACACGAACGCGGCATCCCGGGAGCACAAGAACGAGACGACGCCAGCTACCTCGTCGGGCTCACCGACCCGCCCGAGTGGATGCGCCCGCGCGAGAGCGTCCTGCCGCGTCTGAGGGTGGGACGCGGCGAACATGTCGGTCCGGATGAAGCCCGGGCAGACAGCATTGACACGGATGCGCTGGGCGCCCAGTTCCACGGCCAAACCGTGGGTCAGGTGATCCACGGCACCCTTGGTCGCGACGTAGCTGATGATGCCGGGCGTGGCCAGCAAACCCATCACCGAGCTGACGTTGACGATGGAGGCTCCCTCTGGACGGCTCACGGCACCGCGAGCAAGAGATGGCTCCAGGGCGCGGGACAACTCGAACACCGCCCGGAGATTGACTTCCACAACCTCGTCCCAGTCGTCGCCACGAAACGCTGAGACGGGACCGACCCGCACGATGCCCGCGCAGTTGATGAGCGCCGAGATCTCGGCATGTTCGCTCAGTAGAGACCCAGTCAGCCTGTCCACGGCCTCTCGCGACGCAAGGTCGCACCCATGGACTCGCACCTCCACTCCGGCGCCCTCGAGCTCCCTCCGGACCGGTTCGCAGCCCTCCACGGACGATGCGACCATGATGATGCCAAATCCGTCCGCGCCGAGCCGTCGTGCGATGGCCGCACCGATCCCGCGACTGGCGCCGGTGACCACGACCCAGCCCAGTCGTGTCACGCTCCGAGGCCCCCGTCGATGGTGAGCGCCGACCCTGTGATGTAGTCCGGGGCATCCAGTGCCAGATAGCTCGTCAGCCGCGCGACCTCATCAGGGTCGGCGTAGCGGCCTGCGGGGATATCGGCCAGGAATGAGACTGGCGGCATGCCCGCCGACTCGCCCAGGCGCGCCTCGATGCGCTCCATCATGGGTGAGTCGACACAGCCTGGGCAGACGGCGTTGACACTGATACCCGCCGCGGCGGCCTCTCTGGCCATGGAGCGAGTCAGGCCCACGACCGCGTGCTTCGACGCACTGTACGCGGCCATCATCGCCGTACCCCGCAGACCCGCACCCGACGCGACGTTGACGATGCGACCGTTGCCACGAGCGCGGAAGTGGCCCATGACCGCCCCGCTGAATCGGATGATCGCGAACACATTGACTTCGAACAGGAGCCGGAGGCTGGCCTCATCGAGGTCTTCCACGCGCCCGATCGGCCCTTCCACCCCGGCTCCGTTCACGAGGACGTCGATGTGCCCGTATCGCTCCAGGGCGATACGAACGGCCGACGCGGCGGCACCCTCCGCCGTCACGTCGGCGACCACGCTCAGTACAGGGGCGCCAGCCAGGGCCGAGGCAAGCGAGTGCAGCGGTACCTCCGCGCGATCGACGAGCACTAGCGATGCGCCGCGATCCGCAAGCGCTCCACTGATGGCCGAACCCAGCTGGCCACTGGCGCCTGTGACCACGACGACCGGCGTGTCAGTCATTCAGGTCGCACCTCTCCACCCGTCGGTACCAGGTGACCGCCGCCACGCCGCGCGGCGGTCGCAGGGTCATCGACCCGACGCCCGTCCTCGTCCTCCGTGATCACGACACCGTAATCGCGGGCAGCGCCTGCAATCGATACCAGACCGTCGACGACGTCATCGAGCACGTGGTCCACCTGGCGCGCCAGCGGATCGCCGAATCCGCCGCCGCCCGGCTGGAAGCAGTCGAGCATCTGGTCGGCGCGCACTGGCATGTTCGTGCGAAACATGCCCACGTCGGTCTCGGCATCGGTCCCCGGCGCGAGCAGGAACCGGTTCGGTCGGGCATCGTCGCCGCCGGCATATCCCCACGGTCCGAAGCGCTGGCCATCACCCAGGTCCGACAGCACGATGTCATTCCACGGAAACGACCAGCGACGCGTGATCCCAGGACCGCCGCGATGCCAACCCGGACCAGCGGAGTCCTGCTCGATGCGATAGCAGTCGAAGCGGACAGGGTACAGCCGCTCCTGGAGTTCGACCGGCTGGTTCGTGGATGTCGTCGCGAAGGTCGTCATGGCCACCGCGTTGTCCTTGCGTGCAAGACGGCCACCCCAGCCGCCCTCCAGCCAGAGATACATCACGAACTCATCGTCATCGTGCCCGGGGCGGCCATCCAGACCCCCCATGACGATGTTCAGAAGTCCCGTGGGGCCAGCCATGCAGCGCTCGGGAATCAGCTGGATGAATGCCTTGAGGATGAGATCTCCCACCGCCGGATACACGCCCGCCGCGCAACCTGACACGGGCGCCGGGAAGACGGCGGACAGCAGGGTGCCTTCGGGCAGGACGAAGTCGATGGCCCGGAACACCCCCTGGTTCATTGGGATATGGGGGAAGATCATCTTTATGTGGACCACGGCAGAGGAAACCGTAACCGCGCGCGACGCGTTCATCGCGCCCTTCGCCGGTCCGTCGGTGGCCGTGAAGTCCATGGTCGCGTGGTCGCCCGTGATGGTGAGGGTCATGCGCGCCGCGATCGGGGCATCAGAATCGGACCCCGGGTCGCGGTCCATGAGCGCCTCCACCGGCCAGACGCCGTCGGGCAGCTTCCGGAACTCCTCACGCAGCAACTGTTCGGAGTAGTCGATGAGTTCCGCCATGGCGGCCACGATCGTGTCGGCGCCGTATCGGCGAGCCAGCTCGTGCATTCGCTCCTCGCCCAGGCGGACCGCACCGATCTGGGTCATCAGGTCGCCCCGTGCCTGTTCCGCGAGTCGGACATTGCGCAGGATGATGTCCGCCATCTCGGACTGGAACACACCTTCACGCACGATGTGCACTGGGGGCACCGCCAACCCTTCGCCGAAGGATGATCGAGCGTTAGGATCGAAGGTGCCCGGGACGTGGCCACCGATATCCGTCCAGTGGGCCGAGTTCTGGATGAATGCGGCGAGCCTGCCGTCGAGGTACACGGGCATGATCGCGCGCATGTCATTGTGATGGGTGCCCCCGATGTAGGGGTCGTTCACGAGCACAACGTCGCCGGGACGGAAATAGACTTCTGGATCGCTCTGGATCCAGGCCAGCGTTCCTTTGACCGTGAACGGGATCGTGCCCAGGTGCGCGGCAAGGTCGGTGGCACCGGAGGCGACGAGATTGCCCTCTCGGTCGCTGATCGTGCCGCTGTAGTCAGCACCCTCGC
>JBBSOS010000183.1:0-5898 GCA_038259505.1 Candidatus Limnocylindrales bacterium
TCGTTCACGGTGCACCTGCCGCAGGACGTCCGGCGCATCTACTGAGCCGCAGGCAGATCGCCTGATCCGGAGCGGAGCGTGCCCCCACGCCCTGCAGATCGGTTCACTCGGCCGATGCGCTCGACATTCGTTCGCACCAGCAACTATCATGGACGCGTGGGCAAGAAGGCCAAGGCCCGTGCCAGGGAACGCGAGCAGCGCAAGAGCTCCGACGCCATCACCGACGGCGATGGGACCGTGCCGACGGACCTGGACCGCCTCGCCACTCGTCTGAATTCTGTGGCCATCCACCTCCTGCGCCGACTGTCACGGGAGGACTCGGTCGGAGACCTGACGCCGGCTCGCTTGTCGGCGCTCACCACGCTGACGGCCAACGGCCCGCTGACGCTCGGATCGCTCGCTCATCGCGAGCGGGTGACCGCCCCCTCGATGACCCGGCTCACGAGCGCGATGCAGGCAGACGGCCTGGTGGAACGGATCCCCAGTGCGCAGGACGGACGAATGGTCTACCTGCGCGCGACCGAGGCTGGACTCCAGCAGGTGCGATCCGGCAGGGAGCGGCGGGTCGCTGGGCTCAAGGGCTGGCTGGGACCCGTCGACGCCGATGGCCTTCGCTGCCTGGACAGGGCCACCGAACTGCTGGAGTCGGTGTTCCGGGACGAGCCCGACTGACGATGTCCCCCGGCATCGCACGATGGTGGGGCAGGCGACCCGAACCCGCACGTGCCTGGCCACTGTGGCTCGCCCTGCTGCTGGCTGCCGCCCTGTTGACTGGCACGGGCACGCCGCCGGTCACGGTCGTCGCATGTCTGCTGGCTGTCACGGCCACGCTGCTCGTGTCGCTCCGTTTCACGGTGCCACACCTGGGCATCCTCGTACTGTTGGGTGCCGGGCTGATGCTCCGCGCCGCAGCTGTCGGAGCCGGCTATTCCGATGTGCTGGTCGTCACCCAGGCGGCCATCCGGACCATGGTCGATGGCGCCAACCCGTACGGCATCGGCTATCCGCAGTCGGTGCCACCCGGCGCACCCTTCGCCTATGGACCCGTGGCACTCCTCTGGTACCTGCCGTCCCTCGGTGATCCGGGCCGCCTGGAACTGTTCCTAACGATGGGCCTGCTGGCCGTGTTCGCTATCCGCGGACGCCCGCTCGGACTGGCGTTGTATGCCACGCTGCCTGCCCTCCTGGTCACGTCCACCGACGGCTCCAACGACACGAGCGCGGGCGTCCTCCTGCTGGTCGCGCTGCTCGCGGCAGAGCGGGTCCCGGTCCTGGGAGCCGGCCTCCTGGGGATCGCGGTCGCGTTCAAGCCATATGCCCTTGCATGGCTGCTGCCGATCCTGGCGTACGGCGGGTTGCCGCTGCCGCTGGTGGCGTTCGTGGCCGTGAGCATCGTCGCCTGGGGCTGGGCCGTCATCGCCTGGGGCGCTGGACCGATCATCGAGAGCGTGCGCCGCGCGGATGCCCTCCACCCTCGCGCCTACTACTCCCTGGCATGGGCGGTCGCCGACCTGCGCCTGCTCCCCGAAAGCAGTTGGGCCGTCGTCCGCTATGCGGCAGGGGTGGCCACGGCGATCATCGGCTGGCGCTGGGTGCGGACGGCCCGATCCATGGTCGTCGTCGGCATCGCGGTCTTCCTGGTCACCCTGTTCACGGGCTGGTGGTCGACGTTCGCCTATCTCGCCGCCATCGCGCCTGTGGTCTGCTGGCATCTCGATGACTGGCTGGGTCTGGGTCGGCGGCGCATCCGCTGGCCTGGCGATCCGGTGGGGATCCTCAGTCGCCGCGTCGACGCGAGATGGCCAATCCTGCGACCATGGACCGATGCTGGATCGGAAGGCTGAGACGGTGCACCCAGACACCGGACCGGGTCAGCTGGCCGTCGACAACGGACGGCCGTTGCGACTACCCTCGACGAAGCTACGAACAGGGAAGCGTTGATGCGTGGTCCTCATCGATCGGTCGCCAAGGGGCCACGCGGAGCAGTGGCGAGCCCGGTCCCGTTCAGGTCGAACCGGATCGGGAGTGCCGTGACACTGATCGCGCTCGGGATACTCGCGGCTGCCCAGCTGTTCGACTACGTCTCGTTCATGGTCATGATCGAACGCCACGGGCTCGCCGCGGAGTTGAACCCCATCGTCATCGCGCTCGCCAACAGCACCGGCCTCGTCGGGTTGACCCTGGTCAAGGCAGGTGCGGTCGTGTTCCTCGGATTCTCGGTGATGCTGTTGATGCCCCGTCGGCGTCACGTGGCGACCGCGGTGCTTGCCGTGGGGGTCGTGCTGGGCGTCGTGGGCGGCATCTCCAACGTGATGACCATCTGACCGGTCGCCGTCAGGCAGCCGAGCGCGGCGATCAGGTCGGCAGGCGCAGCGCCAGCTGATCGAGGTCGGTCTCGATCAGCCGTCGGTCCTCAGCATCGCTGATGCTGCCGAGCGCTGCTCGACCCCGCGCGAGGGCACGCTGAGCGCCGGCTCGGTCGCCGGCCACGAGCGATGCGCGGCATACGGCCTCCCAGGCGGCGGCGAGGTCCCAGTCCCCTACCCCCTCAGCCTCGCACAGCGCGAGGCAACGGCGGGCGTGGTGGAGCGCCGGCTCGCCTCGACCCAGGGCTGAGTAGACCCGGGCGCACTGCCACTCGCCGCGCGCCAGGTGAGCAGCGGTACCGACCTCGCCCCAGTGATACCGCGACGCATGCGCTGTGTGCAGCATCTCATCGTCTTGCGGGGTCGTACGAGCGGGCTCCTCGAGCAGTGTCCAGGTGCGGTTGAACAGGTCGACACCGAGCTGGCGATGGGCGGCATCGTCGAGCCCGATGGCCGTGGGCGTGGTCATGGGAGCCTCCGTGCTGTCGATACTGTCGCGCAGTCGATGAGCGATGCGTCCGAGACGGGTGGCCTGCGCCTCCACCGCCGCCAGTTGCTGACGGAGGATGGCTGCGCGCTCGTCGTCCGTGACCTCGGGGGCCGTCCAGGCCGCGATGCTGCCCAGGGATAGATCGAGCGACCGAAGCCAGCCGATGCGTCGGGCTTCCTCGAGCTGGGTCGGTCGATATCGTCGATAGCCCGTGTCCCGGTCGACCGCAGCCGGGCGCAGGAGCCCCAGCTCGTCGTAGTGGCGGAGGGCATCGATGGTCAGGCCACTCATCCTCGAGAAGTGTCCGATGGACACCAGATCGTGCATCGCCGGCCAGTCTGGGCCCTCGGGCTACCCGAGGGTCAAGGGGTCGCTGGGAAGCTCATCGGCGGGGCGTGACCCCGCGGGCGCGTGCCCAGTCCCGGAGTGCCCAGAGCGTGGTATCGAGCCCGACGCCCGCCCACGGCAACCCATCGGGCGGGAAGGCTCGCACCTCGAGCGCTTCGGGGGAGGTCCGCGTCGTGCCGCCCACGATGCGCGCCTCGAACACCACGACGACCACAGCGGCGCTCGGCTGCGAATAGATGCCCGAGATGGCCGTCGGCTCGACGACGAGCCCGACTTCCTCCAGGGTCTCCCTGACGGCGCCCTGGATGGCCGTCTCGTCCGACTCCAGGAAGCCGCCCGGTTGCGCCCAGGTGCCGTATGCCGGTTCGATGCCCCGACGCAGCAGCACCAGCTCCCCGGCGTCGGTCAGCGGCAGCGTGGTGACGACCATCCGGGGATTCACGTACGCGATGAACCCGCAGGCGGCGCATGACAACCGATCCCGGTGCTCACCTGCGACCGTGCCCATGCTCAGTGGCTCGCCACAACGCGAGCAGAAGCCGAGCGTCGAACGGACCCATCCCGGCACTCCGTCGACGAAGCCGTCGAGTGGTGCCAACGCCCCGAGGTCGTACAACCGCCCTAGGTCGCGCACGTGCCTACGCCGCCAGCACGAACAGCATGGCGCCCGCGATGACCACGAACGATCCGACGAGCACCAGCACCCAGACGAGCCGGAACAGACCCGTGGCGCGGTGCACCGGCAGCCAGGTGATGGCCGAGCGCCAGATGCGCACGATGGCATCGAGGGTCACCGCGAGCAACAGGCTGCCGCCCGCGACGACCGGCACCTTGACCCACAGCGACGACATGGGGGTGCCCAGCTCGAGAGCCATGATGGCCACGATCCCGCAGAACAGGACGCCGATCGAGAGGTAGATGAAGACGTCCTGGAGCGGCGTCGGCTTCGTCTCGGGCACGCGGCTCGGTACGATGGGCCGTCCCCGGACATCGAGGCGGACAGGGCGCTCCTGGCGGTCCAGCGTGAGCGCGCTGACCGTGGTCTCGTCGTGATCGGTCACGAACGGAGTGTAGGACGAGGCTTCACCTCCGGCAGGTGCCCATGGGTGTGGCCCGCCTTGTACCATCGGCTGCATGTCCATGTTCGCTGCCGTCGCCCCACTGCCACCGGATGCCATCCTCGGGCTGGTCGAGGAGTACCAGCGCGACAGCCGGCCGGACAAGCTCAGCCTCGCCGCGGGGGTGTATGTCGACGAACGCGGCATCACCCCGGTCCTGCCCACCGTCACGGAGGCGGAGGCGCGCATCCTCGCGCGACAGACGACCAAGGTGTACAAGCCGGTCGCGGGTGATCCGATGTTCCTGCAGGCGGTCCGCCAGCTGGTCTTCGGGGTCGATCATGCGGCCGTCGTCGAGGGTCGCGTCGAGACGCTGCATACTCCCGGCGGCACCGGCGCGCTGCGCATCGCGGCCGATCTGGTCCATCGCCTGCGGCCAGGGGCACGGGTGTGGCTGAGCACGCCCACATGGCCCAACCATCCCCAGGTGTTCGCGGCAGCGGGTCTGGTCACCACCACGTACCCGTATCTGGACCCTTCGACGGGGGCACTTGACGCGCCCGCGATGCTCGCCGCGCTCGAAGGTGCAGCGGCAGGCGACATCGTGGTCCTCCATGCCTGCTGCCACAACCCGACCGGTATCGACCCGACATCGGATGTGTGGCGGGCGATCGGGGACGTCGTCGCCGAGCGCGGGCTGCTGCCCCTGGTCGATCTCGCGTACCAGGGGTTCGGCGACGGTCTCGAGGGAGATGTTGCCGGCGTCATGGAACTCGTCCGACCGGGCGGCGAGTTGCTGATCGCGTCCTCGTACTCCAAGAACTTCGCGTTGTACGACGAACGCGTCGGCGCATTGTCCATCCTTGGTGCGGGTCGGGATCAGGCCGTGACCCTGTTGAGCCACGCCAAGGCCGCCGTCCGGGCGAACTACTCCAACCCGCCGGCGCATGGCGGCGAAGTGGTCGCGACGATCCTGGCCGACAGCGACCTGCGAGCGCAGTGGGTGGACGAGGTGACCGCCATGCGATCACGCATCAGCGGCAATCGCAGGCTCTTCGTGGATGGACTTCGGGCCGCAGGCGCCCCGGACTTCTCCCGCTTGCTCGACCAGAAGGGCATGTTCTCGCTGCTCGGGCTCACTTCGGACCAGGTCCGCCGGCTCAAGGAGCACCACGCGGTCTACGTGGTCGGTGGAGGCCGGGTCAACGTTGCGGGCATCACACGGCACAACCTTGGCCCGGCGTGCGCGGCCATCGCGGCGGTCCTCGCCGAGGGCTGATCGAGCAGCTACTGGCCCTGGGCGCGCGTGAAGCCTTCCTTGCCGCCGTAGAGGCGCAGCTTCTCGACCTGCACCCACGTCACCTCCGCGGCGACCCGCGCCAGCAGCCGGCCGATCGCGGCATCGTCGATGGTCGTACCCTCCTGCGCGGCGATGAACCGGCAGCGCCACCAGCCGACGTTGTCCATCCTGCCGCCGGTCGCGGGGTACACCAGGGTGCCCCGCGTCGAGATCAGCTCCAGGCGGAACTCGGGTCCCGCGACGCTCTCCAGCAACCCGCCCAGATCGTTGGGCTCCAGCTGCGACTCGGTGTAGATGTCCACGCCGTGGATGACGGTCTCGATGGCGCGGGCCGCA
>JBBSOS010000184.1:0-5891 GCA_038259505.1 Candidatus Limnocylindrales bacterium
CAGGTGGAACACCTGCGTGGCTGACCGGGAACCGGCCGATGAGCAGCAACCGGCCGACGCGGGGGAACCGGCCGACGCAGATCCGAGTCTGAGCAGGGTGACCCCAGGATCCATGTCGCCCGACGACCATGCCCAGCACGACCGCTGGCTGGTCGTGCGCGCCACGTCCGGTGATGACGAACTCGGCCCTGCCGAGGTGACGTCCGCACGCGCACTCATCGACGCCTGCTCCGGATGCGCGATGCTGGCCGCCGACATCGCCGCCATCACCCACGCGACGGCCATCTCGTTGGCACCCGCGCGACCCCGCGACTTCCGGTTGACACCGGCACAGGCCTCGATGGCGAACGGCAACCTGTGGTCCAGGATCTCGGAGTGGATGTCGGGTCCTCGCGCCTCCGTCGTCCGTCCCCTTTCCACGGCCGTCCTTGCCATCGGCATATTGCTGGTCGCCATCGGCCCCTCGCTCCGCAGTCCGCTGACCGCGTCAGACCCCGGGTCGGGCGCCCCGGAAGCGGCGCCCTCGACGAGCGTCACGCCAGACCGCTCATACACGATGGAGGTGCAGGTCGCGTCGCCGCCCACGGACGATGGCCGATCGGGATATGGGGTCGGCACGAACGCTGATGCCCGGATGGCTGGTCCAGACTCGACGGCGGGCGTGCAGGGGGACTCCGCCACGGTGCAGCCGAACGCGATGACGGGCCCCGTTGCCAAGCAGACGCCGGAGCCGCAAGTGGCGGTCGCTGGCGCGCCTGGAGCCAGCCCGACCCCGGCCTCAGGCCAGGCCGTGTCTGAGGAGCGCTCGAACCCGTCACCCGATGACCTATCTCTGGCGCTCACGCTCCTGGGGATCGTGCTCGCTGGCGCCGGGATCCTGGTGCTGCTGCTCATGTGGCTCGCCCGCCGCCTTGCGCCCGATCCGCTCCGGCCCACCTGACGGCGTCGCCCGGCCCACCCCGGCCCACCTGGCGGCGTCGCCTGCCCCACCCGGCAGTGGCCCGTACATCGCGCGACCGTGGCTCCGGACCTTGTTGCTCCCACCTCGTTGCTCGAATACTGACGATCATGCACCCGAGGATTTCGGGACGGCGCTTGGCGATCGGATCCCTGCCGATCACCCGCGACGGGACGTTCCTGACGCGAATAGCGGCAGGCCCGGGACTGGGTTGAGCGTGCCGCTGTCCGCGGACCCCAGCAGGCTCGTGTCGCGCAGTCCCTGGGTGACTCAATGACAAAAACCCGGCGGCGATCATCGAGCGGGCCTGAGAACGCAGTCCCTGGGTGACTCAATGACAGGAACTCGGCGGCGGGCATCGACGGTTCCTGCCGCCGCGCGGCCGCCGCGCGGAACCTGACAGGGTCCGGTGCGGCGGGCAGGTACACTCGAAACGTGCCCCGGCTCATGCTGCTCGACGCGCACAGCCTCATCTATCGCGCGTATTTCGCTCTCATCGACACGCCGCTGTCGACCAGCAAGGGTCAGCTGGTCAATGCCGCGTTCGGCTTCTGGAGCATCGTGCTGCGCGGGTTCCAGGACGCGCAGCCTGACCACGTGGTGTGCTGCTTCGACGTCGGCCGTCCCAAGCGCGCGGACCTGTACGGCGCCTACAAGGGGACGCGACGGCCGCAGCCTGACGATCTCCGGGAGCAGTTCCCGATCGTGCGCGAGACGCTCGCCGCGTTCGGCATCCCGATCTACGACCTGGAAGGCTACGAGGCGGACGACCTCATCGGCACGCTCACCCTCCAGGCGCAGGAACAGGGCATCGATTCGGTCATCGTGTCGGGAGATCTGGACATGCTCCAGCTGGTCTCGGATCGTACCCAGCTGATGTTCACGCGGATGGGCGCGGGCGGCACGATCATGTACGACCCGGCCAGGATCTACGACCGGTACGGCCTCCAGCCACGACAGATGATCGATTTCAAGGCGCTCAAGGGGGACACGACCGACAACATCCCGGGCCTGGCGGGGGTCGGCGACAAGACGGCCGCCAAGCTGCTCGAGGATCACGGCTCGCTCGACAGCGTCTTCGAGCATGTCGACCAGGTCAAGCCCGACAAGCTGCGTGAGAAGCTCATCGCCAACAAGGCGGACGTCCTGCTGTGGCGTGAACTGGTCACCATCGTCCGCGACGCACCAGTAGAGCTGGACATGGATGCCGCGAAGCTTGGTCAGTACGACCGACCGGAGGTCATCCGACTGTTCCGGGAGTACGAGTTCCGGACGCTCGTCGAGCGATTGCCCGCCGTCGACGGCGAGGACGCGCTTGCGCCGGGCGACCTACTGCGCGCGGCGGACCGCCTTGGCCCCGTGCCTGCGGCGCAGGTCGCTGGTCGTCCACAGCGTGACAGCGGGGCACCCGGCAGTGGGAGCGGTCTGCAGCTGAGCCTCGACTTCGATGCACCCGGTGGCGGCGCCACGCAGGAGCCGGTGGTTCGCTCAGCCACGCCCAGCCCAGCCACGCTCAGCTCAGCCACGCCCAGCGCAGCCACGCTCAGCTCAGCCACGCTCAGCTCAGCCACGGCGGCGGACATCGATTCCGATGACCCGCGAGAGCAGCTCCAGAGCGTCCTTTCGGATCAGTCCGTCGTGGCCACGTGGGCGCCCCCCGAAGACCTCGAGGCATGGCTGGCCGCCCAGTCCGAGCTGGCGGTCGGCGCGGCGTTCGACGACGTGCGCCCACGTCGCGGCACCCTCCTGGGTCTGGCCGTCCGGGGCACCGACGGCCGCGTCGTGGTGGCCGGTACCGACGGCGCCTCGGCGCTCGCCGATGGCGTCATGGCCGCCGGCAAGGCGCTCATCGGCCACGACATCAAGCCGCTGCTGGTGTGGGAGTTGTCACGTCGCGATCCGAGCGCACGGTCCAGTCTCAGTCGAAGCGGCGGTTCCCTGCCGCGGGTCGCCTTCGACACCCAGATCGCGGCCTACATCCTCAACGCCGCACTGCGTGCCCAGTCACTCGCCGACATCTGCGCGGAACGGCTGGACATCGAGTTGCCCAAGGCCGGTGAGCTGCGGGGTCCTGAGCAGGCAGCCGTGACCGTCCTTGCGGCATCGGCGAGTCGCGTGTCGCTGGCGGCCTCGCTGGCGGGCGAGCCGAGCCTGCAGCGCATCCTCGATGAGCTGGAGTTGCCGCTCATCCCGGTGCTCGCAGACATGGAGGCGACGGGGGTCGCCATCGATGTGCCCGGCCTCGAGGAACTGGGCCGGATCTTCGCGACGGAGATCGACAGCCTCCGGTCGACCGTGTATGAGTCCGTGGGCCACGAGTTCAACCTCGGCAGCCCGAAGCAGCTTGAACAGGTGCTGTTCTACGAGCTCGACCTGCCGCGCGGCAAGCGCACCAAGACCGGCTACTCGACCGATGCATCGGTGCTGGAGGACCTGCGCGCGGCACACCCGATGGTCCCAGCATTGCTGGACTGGCGCCTCTACACCAAGCTCCGTTCGACGTATATCGAGGCGCTGCCGCTGCTGCTCGACCCGGTCACGCAACGGCTCCACACTACCTTCCAGCAGGCGGTCGCGGCCACCGGACGGCTCTCGTCGGTCGACCCCAACCTCCAGAACATCCCCATCCGAACTGAGCTTGGCCGCAAGATCCGCCACGCGTTCGTGTCGGGCGACCCCGAGTGCGTGCTGCTGGCCGCGGACTACAGCCAGATCGAGCTGCGCATCCTCGCCCATGTGTCGGGCGATGTGCACCTCGGGGAGGCGTTCGAGCGGCGCGCGGACATCCACCGCGAGACGGCCGCGCGGGTGCTCAAGAAGGACCCCACGGCGGTCACCGCGGACGAGCGGTCGATGGCCAAGATGGTCAACTTCGGTCTGGCCTACGGCATGAGCGATTTCGGCCTGGCGAGTCGTGCGGGGATCCCGCGAGCCGAGGCGCAGGACTTCATCGCCAGTTACTTCGCGGCCTACAGCGGCATCAGCTATTACATGATGCACATCCGGGAGACCGCGAGGCAGCGGGGCTACGTGGAGACGCTGCTCGGCCGGCGGCGCTGGATCCCGGAGCTGGAGGCACGCAACAGCGCGCTCCGTGGGGCAGGGGAGCGGATGGCCATCAACATGCCCATCCAGGGAACGGCGGCGGACATCATGAAGATCGCCATGATCCGGCTGCACGAACGACTCCGCCGCGAGCGCTCACCGGCGCGGATGCTCCTGTCCGTGCACGACGAGGTCGTCCTGGAGGTGCCGCGGTCACAGGTGCCGGAGATCGCGGCGATCGTCCGCGAGACGCTGGAGACGGCACTCAAGCTGGACGTGCCGCTCGACGTGGATGTCAAGGTGGGCGATGACTGGGAGCGGATGTCGGTACTGCCTCGGGAAAGTACGGCCACGTGACGATGACGACGACCGAGCCGCGGGATCGACGTGCTGAGCAGGGATCCGTGATAGCAGTGTTTCGTGGCGGGCTGGTGTGTGCAGCGACCGTGACCCTGGCCGTGCTGATGGTGGTGTCGGGATGCGCGAGCGCTCAGCCGGCAGCGACCGCGAGCGCTCAGCCGGCAGCGGCCGCGAGCGTGGCGCCGGCCGCGAGCGTGGCGCCCGGCATGTCCGCCAGACCCAGTGCATCGCTCCTTGTCATCGCGCGCGACCTGTCCTACACGCCCCGCGAGCTCACCGCGGACAGCGACAGTACCTTCAGGCTCGCGATCCAGAACCAGGGTCGCATCGTCCACAACCTGACCATCGACCAGCTGGGTGTCCAGCTCGTCGTGGTGCCGGGCCAGACCCAGTCGATCGACCTCACGGACGTGCCGCCCGGGACCTACACCTACTACTGCTCGGTGTCCGGCCACCGCCAGGCGGGCATGTTCGGGACCCTCACCGTCAAGTAGCACGCAGGCACCAGGATGGGCGGCCGCAGGGGCACGAAGACGGGCCGGGCATCGCAGCCCGACCCGTCGCCTGGAACCCTGGTAAGCCGTCGCATCCGCGACGGCTCGATGGTCAGCTCGCGGGCTTGTAGCTCGCCACGCCGCCGCCACCGCCACACACGGCGCAGGTCGTGACGTACACCGTGCCATCGGCAGCCACGGCCACGCCACCTGGTGCGGGCAGCGCATCCGTGATCAGCTCCGGCGTGCCGCCACCGGCGGGCACCTTCCACAGGCCACCCATCGGCAGACCCTGCGCAGCCAGCAGGCCATCATGGGCCAGTTCGACCACGTAGAGGCTGCCGTCCGTCCCGAACGCGACGCCCATGATGTTCGTGAACCCGGTCGCGTATGAGACCGGATCCTGGCCGGGAACGACCTTCCACACGTTGGCGTCACCCTTGGGGAACGGGAAGCCGGTCAGTTCGCCGACATAGTAGGCACCGTCCGGACCGATGGCCACGGAGGTGGGCACCGGGTCCATCGGGACCATCGCGGGTGAGGCGTTCGGGTCCGCGGACGCCGTGGGATCGGGGGGCACCGGCTGGAACCGCACTGGGAAGACCGCGGCGGCGCTGATGTTGCCGCTGCTGTCCACGACCAGCAGGTCATTGCCGCCGGCATCGGCGACCAGGGCGCCACCGTCGGCCGTGAGTGCGAGCCCATTGGGGTTGGAATCCGGTTCCGCGTTGCCGGGCTGTTGGGCGTCCGGGTTACTGGCACTCTCGAACGCGGCCAGGTCCGCGACGCTGACGGGCGTGCCGTCGGGACCCAGCTTGAACAGCTGGCCGAGGTCAGCCCCGTCCTTGATCTTGTCGCGTGTCTCGGCGGCACCCGCAGTGGGTCCGCCGACCGTGTACCAGATCGTCCCATCGGACGCCACGGCCACGCCGGACGCACCGTAGGCCTCCGGGGCCTCCGGCGTGCCGGAGACGCCCGACATGAGGCCGTCGACGATGCGGGATGCGCTGCCATCGACGATCTTGCTGATGCCG
>JBBSOS010000185.1:0-5884 GCA_038259505.1 Candidatus Limnocylindrales bacterium
AACCCCGCCGAAGGGTGGGCGTACGACCATGCGGCGTTGGCGACCTCGCGCGTCGGCAGCACGATGTCGTGATACGTCGCGAGACCCTTCCACTCACACACGCTCGTGTGCTGGGTCGGGCGCAGCAACCCGGTACGGACGTCGACCCGGGGCAGGTAATAGACGGGAGCACCCGCGGTCTCCAGGACCCGCTGAGCCTGGACTGTGTCCGCGATGACGATGCCATCGACGATGACCCGGACCTGCTCCGATACCGGCTCGACCCGCGGTGGGCGCGGGTAGTCCCACACGGACTCCTGGCCCGGACCGGGCGTGGGTTGGTCGGTGGACGCACGCATCACCCTCATCCTACCGACGATGCGTGACATCGCCGTGACACTCGACACCCGGACATCGCAGCCGAGTGACGGAGCACAAGCGGGCCCGACAAGTATTCCGACTGGCTTGCCCATCCGGAAAGCACGCGCCCCCGGTCACGTCCCAGGCCGCGCCGACGGCCGCCGGAGCGTTCCGTCGGCCACGACCTGGCCAGTTCCGTCGGCCACGACCTGGCCAGATGGCGCACCTGGCGACGGTACGATCGCTTCCGCGTCGGCATCCGCCAGATGTCCGGCGCTGGCGACGCTATGGGGCTCGCAGGGCGGGACCGCTGTCAGCTGTTCGCGCGGGGCGACCTATGCCGGGTCCCACCCGTGTCCGACCCGTCATGCGTCCGCGGGTGGTGACATGTGGCGGAACCCCGGACCCGCGCACGCTCGCATGGCGGCCCGTGTGTGGCACTGTCCCCCCTCGGCCTGACGATCGCGCAACTACGGTCCCTCCAGGAGACGTGTGGCAGAGATTCGCGCCAGGACGGGTGCCGGGGCGGCGACCGATGGTCCATCGTGCATGGACCGGTTCCAGAGGCTTCGACAGGCCCTACTTCATGCGGTAGGTGATGCGTCCCCGGGTCAGGTCGTAGGGCGAGAGCTCGACCTTGACGCGGTCGCCAGGCAGGACCTTGATGTAGTGCACGCGGAGCTTGCCACCCAGGGTGGCGAGGATCCGGTGGTCGTTCTGGAGGGTGATGCCGAACATCGCGTTCGGGAGTGCTTCCGACACCACGCCTTCGACTTCGATCATGTCGGCTCTGGGCAAACTGGACTCCTTTGCAGCTGGGCGGTCACGGGGGACGGGGCGGGCACCGCGGCCCCGTCACCAGGACACGCACAAGCCGCGCGCCCGTCGGGATCTGGTTCGCCTTGTGGACAGCATATCACCCAGCGTTGCCACTCCCCGGCTCCGGGTCAGCCCCGGTCGCCTCGTGACTGGACCAGGGTGCCAGGCGCGCCGTGCACGGCAGGGATGCTGCCGAGTCGGCCGGCCCGGTAGTCGGCGAAGGCCTGCTGGACCTCCTCGCGTGTGTTCATGACGAACGAACCCATCCATGCGACCGGCTCGCCGATGGATCGGCCACCCAGGATGAGCACATCGAGGTTGGGGCTTCGTGCCTCAAGCGGCACATCGGCCGCGCTCGCGATCACCGAGCCGCCCGGGCCGAACACGGCGAGCTGCCCGGTCCGGATCGGGTGGCGATCCATACTCACGCTGCCGGTGCCCGAGAACGTGTACACACCAGCGCGTTGTAGTCAGCGCGCCATGGGAGGTCCAGTCGCGCTCCGGGGCTGAGCGTGGCGTGGACGAGCGTCATCGGCGCAGCGGTGGCCCGGGACCCCTGTGCCCGGACACCTCGCCCGCGATGACTCGCAGGAGGGTGCCGCCATCGGGCGAGGAGAGGAGCGTGACCTCGCCGGCGCGCAGGTCCTGGTATCGGGGCGCTGCCCACTTCTGCGCCCGCGGCAGGTTGACCCACAACTGGAAGCCTTGGAACAGGCCGCCGGACTCGACCAGCGCTTCCGGTGGCTTCTCGATATGCAGGATGCCTGCCCCGGCCGTCATCCACTGCGTGTCGCCGTTGGTGATGGTGCCGCCACCGTCGTTGGAGTCCTGGTGTTCGAACGTGCCATGTCATCGACGGTGATGGCGGGCATCGGGATACTCCTTGGAACCATCCATCATGGATGTCCTGGGGCAAGTGTCGCACGAGGCGATCTTTCGTCCGGGTCGTCTCCCGGGTGGGCAGATCGCGTGGGCAGCGTCGAGCCCGCCACTTCATCCTGGCGCGCGATGCGCCACGAGCCACCCTGGAACGGCTACCCTTCCGTCGGTCAGGCGTGGCGGCCATGGAACCTGGCGAACCCCGCCGCCCGATGCCGAGACCCGCGCCACCCATACACCAGGAGGCTCACGCCCAGATGTTCCTACTCCTCGCATTCATCGTCATCGCGCTCGTCGCGGGCTACGTGGCGAACTTCCTGGTCGGCAAGCAGCGCAAGTACGAGCCGTGGGAACTGTTCGTCATCGGCATCGTGGGTTCCTTCGTGGGCGGCATGATCCTGTCGTTCATCTTCGGCGACGGTTTGGAGTTGCGGCCCACCGGCCTGATCGGCTCATGCATCGGTGCCATCGTGGCACTCGTCATCTACGGCCCGATCCGCGACCAACTGCGCAAGCGCAACATCGGCTGAACCGGACGCACCACCCAGCGCCGCCGGCCCCCGGGACGTGCGGTCAGGCAGCCGCCGGCTTTCGGCCGATGACCTCGATGTGGACGTTCGCGAAGAACGCGTCCGGGTCATCGGACCACTCGATCACGCACGCCTTGAGCCGATCGATCTCCTCCAGGCCGTCGATCGGGGGGCTCCAGATGACTCGGCTCGCATCCGCATCGCGAGCAGCGAGGAGTCAGTCGGGCCGGAGCACACGGTACGCCTCGCGCACCGCGTCAGAAGCCCGGTCGGACACGTGGATGAGCACGTTGTTCTCGTATGCGATGTCGAACGATGCGTCGTCGAAGGGCAGCGCGAGCGCGTCGCCGGTGCGGAACGCGACGTTCCGGGCGTCGCTGTCACGCGCGTGCGTGCGCGCCTCATCGATATGCATCGGGTCATGGTCGATGCCGATGACCTCGCCCGGTGCCACAGCCGCAGCGAGACCGAGGGTGATGGTGGCTGGTCCACACCCGATATCCAGGACACGCATGCCCGGGCGCAGGTGCGGCAGCAGGAACGCTGCCTGATGCTGCGCAGTTCGTGTGGCGTAGTCCTGCCGCATGACCGGCGTCACGCCATGAGCCCGATCGTCGCCGGTGGTCATCGACCCCGGCACCTTGCATCGATCATGATGCCCACCTCGTCCGGGATCGTCCACCATCGTGAGCGCCCACGAATCCAGGCCGTCACCGACTGCGACCGACACCGACACCGACTGCGACCGACACCGACTGCGACCGACCCGCCGGGCCGCCGCGTCAGGCCACATTCACCGTGATGGTGTGGTGGCCACGAGCCCCGTCGGGCGCCGGACGGGACCGGTCGGCCGTCTGGATCGTTCCTGTGCCATCGGTCGCCCGGACCGAGATGGTGTGCTGACCGGCTGGCGCGTCCCAGTCGATCATCCACTGGAGCCACGTGGCGTCGCTGAGCGCCTTGGAGATGGTCGCCGGCATCCACGCGCCGTCGTCGACCTGCACCTCGACCGCGTCGACACCTCGATCGGGGGCCCAGGCGACACCCGCGACAGTCACCCGCCCGGGTGCCACCGACGCATCGTTCCGGGGGACATCGATGCGTGACTGGGTCAGGATGGGACCTTCCTTGGCCCAGCCGAGCGGCACCCAGTAGGCATCGAACGCCTCCAGCGTGGTCAGTTCGATCTCCGACAGCCACTTCGTGGCGCTCACGTAGCCGAACAGCCCCGGGATGATGAGGCGGGCGGGATAGCCGTGCTCCGCGGGGAGCGGCACGCCGTTCATGCCCAGCGCGATCATGGGCTCACGGGCCGGATCCATCGCCCATTCGGTGGGGAAGCCGACCGTGAAGCCATCGACCGACCGACCGACGATCTGGGTCGCCCCAGCCTGGACGCCGGCCGACTGGAGGACATCCTTGAGCCGGACGCCGGTCCACAGGGCGTTGCCCACGAGGTTGCCGCCGACCTCGTTCGAGACGCACGCGATGGTCACGTACTGGTCGAACAGGGGCATGGCCTGGAGCTGGTCGTAGGTCAGGACGATCTGGTTGTCGACCATGCCCTTCACGGTCACGTTCCAGGTATCCACGTTGACGCGGGGTACGGAGAGAGCGGTATCGATGCGGTAGAAGCGCCCGTTGGGCACGACGATGGGCGTGATGCCATCGACCGGCAGCGCGGTGTCCGGGGGCAGCGAGGCCGCGGCACCGGTCGAGGGCGGCAACAGCGCTCCCACGGTGGGCCCGCTCGGCTGGGCCTGCAGCAGCGATCGTCCGACGACACCGGCGACGACCGCGCCAGCGGCGACACCACCGCCCGCCAGCAGGAAGCTCCGGCGATCCCAGTCGGGCATGGCCGCCATGGCGTCATCCGCGCTCACGTAGGCCGCTGCTCCACCGGTGGAGCCTGCGCCCGTCGCGCCTGGAGCCGCTGACCCGGGCACCCGCGCCGATGCCGGCTGCCACGCCGGGGCGGTGTATGACAGCAGCATCCGCAGCACGGCCAGCGCGATGCCGATCGCCACCACGATGGTGATGACCGCGAGGACCGACGACGTCAGCGGCTGTCGGAGCGCTGCGACGAGGGCGACCCCGCCGGCGACGAGGAACCCGATGACACCGATGGTCCACCGGCGCCGGGCCGCCACACCGAGAGCGGCAGCGACCAGCAACGCACCGATGGCGATGGAGCCGAGCAGGATGGGCTTGTCCAGGTCGCCGAACAGCGTGACCATGAGGTCCTTCGCGCCGGGCGGCTGGAGCGCGATGATGAGGTCGCCGATGGCGATGATGATCGACGGCGCGCCAGCCACGAGCCCGGCGATCAACTCCGCGACGGCGATCGCGACACCGGCGGCGATGGCCCCCGCTGCGGCGGCGGCGATGTCGGCAGAACGACTGGCAGTGGGATGCATGGCACTTGGAGCTGGGCGGGCGGTCTGGCTGATCATGCCCGGATCGTGGCTGGTACATGTGACAACCTGATGACACGAAGCGGCCGGAATGACACGCTCGGGTCTGGGGCGTCACCGATCCGCGCCATGAGCCGGATCGTCACCGATCCGTCACGCCCGCGCCGATAGGATGTCCGCCATGTCGCCAGCAGCAGAGGCCCGAGCCGTCCTGGTCGTCGACGACGACCCCAAGATCGTGCGCCTCGTGCGCACGTACCTGGAGCGGGACGGGCATCGGGTCACCGAGGCAGCCGACGGCCGTGCAGCGCAGCGGTCCATGGACGATGACCCACCGGCGCTCGTGGTCCTGGACCTGATGATCCCGGAGGTGGACGGCCTGGCCATCCTTCGGCACACCCGCGATGGCGGCGACCGAACGCCCATCCTGGTCCTCTCCGCCCGTGGCCTCACCTCCGATCGGATCGCCGGCCTCGAAGCCGGCGCCGATGACTACCTGCCCAAGCCGTTCTCACCCGCGGAGCTCGTGCTGCGCGTGCGGCGCCTCCTGGAACGCAGCGGCGACGGATCGGCAGCCCCGGCCACCCGGCCACTGCTGGTGCTCGGGGAGCTGACGGTCGATCGAGACCGATTCGAGGCGCGCATCGCGGATAGACCGGTGACCCTCACTCCGACAGGGTTCCGGTTGCTGGTGGCGCTACTGGAAGCGGATGGCCGGGTCATCAGCCGCGATGGGTTGCTCGACGCTGTCTACGGGCGCGACGACGAGATCGTCCTCGACCGGACCATCGATGCCCACATCAAGCGACTGCGCACCCAGTTGAGCGATGACGCGGAGCAGCCCCGATACATCGCGACCGTGCGTGGTGCTGGTTACCGGGCGCTCAAGTGAGGCGCCGTCTC
>JBBSOS010000186.1:0-5849 GCA_038259505.1 Candidatus Limnocylindrales bacterium
GCGACCGCGGCGCCGGTAGCCGCAGCACACCAGTCGCTGGTCTTGAGTGCGGGCACGATGTACGTCTGGGCCAGCGAATCCTGCTCGCTGGCGCCGATTCGATCCTTCAACTGCTCGCCCGTGTACAACTGGTACTGGCGGTCGCCGGTCGCGACCACCAGCAGGGCGTCCTGCTCGGACACCTGGCCGTTGCTGCGGTCGATGAGATCGTTGACGTAGGCGCTCATGTCCTGGTCGCCCGTAGAGTCCACGAACACCAGGTACAGCACGCTGCCGGTCCCGTCCTCGAGCGTGCGCTGAGCCGCCTGGACGTCAGCGCGACAGGAGTCGAGCGCATGCACCTGGTCGGTGAGGGTGCCGGCGATGGCGGGTGCGGCAGCGGTCGCACCGACCGTCATCGCCAGGACGGCCATCAGTGCGGCGACGGCCGCCACGATCGACCGAAGACGGCTGCCGCGCAAGCAGATGATGTTCATCGGGTCTGGGCACTCCGCCTGATGAGGGATCGCAAGCGTCACGCGCAGTCTATCGTGGCTCGTCGTCGTACCGTCACGATCGGGTCGCTCGCGCGTTTCAGGCCATGACCCGCAACCACCCACGCGTCGGGATGACCCGGACCGCGTCAAGGGCGGCGCGCTTGGTCGATCGGAGTAGCCTGTGACGATGTTGCTGACACGCTTCCCCACTGCGCGCGCGCCACGGTTCGTGGCCCTCTGGCTGGCACTGGCGCTCGTGGCCGCGCTGGTCGTGCCGAGCGGCGTCTCGGCCGCGAGCCGTTCGACGATGGACGTTGTGGCAACGTATGAGGCCCGGGCCAAGCTCGTCTGGAGCAAGGCGCGTCTCGAGGTCTGGTCGCGCGCGCACGTCAGGAACACCAGTGGCCACGGTATCGAGCGGATCGACTTCAACCTGGTGCCGGCTCGCATCGGGAACATGCGTGGCCTGACCGTGTCCGTGGACGGTCACCGGGTCACGCCCACGGTCACCGATGAGACCGTCAAGGTGCCGCTTGGCCGCACTATCGGCGACGGCGATACGGTGGTCATCACTACCACGTACCGGGCGAACTTCCGGCCCGGCACCAGCGGGCATGACTTCCTGTTCTCGAAGCAGCACAACGTCATGAGCGGCATGCGCTGGATCCCCTGGGTCAGCCGGGCGACGAAGTTCCAGGTCGAGAGCCACGGCGATCCGTTCGTGACCGGTGTCAGCCCGCGAGTGGAGGTCACCCTGGAGTCAGACGTCCATGTGCGCTGGGCGACGACTGGCAAGCGCACCACCTATGACGGCAGGCGCCAGTCGTTCGTGGCCCAGAACGTGCGTGACTTCAACTTCACCGCTGCCCGTGACTACAGGCTCCGGAGGGGGACCTCGATCGATGGTCGGACCCGGATCCGGGTGCTCACGAGGACCATCGATTCCAAGGCGATCATGACGTGGGCCCGGAAGGCGCTCGACTTCTACTCCCGCAAGGTCGGGCCGTATCCTTACTCGACGTTCACCGTCGGCGAATCGTCGGGTGCCTACGCGATGGAGTCGCCGACGCTCGTCTGGCTGCCGGCGTACTACGCCAGCTACAAGATCCCGTTCGTGCTCAGCCACGAGATCGCCCACCAGTGGTTCTACGGCGTCGTGGGCAATGACCAGACGACCAACCCGTTCCTGGACGAGGCCATGGCCGAGTTCCTGGCTCGCTCGATGTTCGGGTTCCGGTCCAGCCACTGTGCCAAACGCCGCCTCGACCTGTCGATGTACGCGTACAGCCCTTCCTGCTACTACGAGCAGGTGTACGTTCAGGGCTCGTCGTTCCTCAACAAGCTGCGCCAGGATATGGGCAGCAGCGCCTTCTGGTCCGTGGTCCGCAGCTTCTGGAAGGACCATCAGTACCAGATCGTGACCACCAAACAGCTCCTCGACGCGTTCCGCAAGCGGGCCGGTGATTGGGTGCTGCCGAGGTACCGGTCACGGTTCCCGTCGCTCTACTGAGTCCATGCGCTCTACTGAGTCGATCCGCTCGACTGGATCCGTGGACGGCCGCTGGCGTCAGCCGCTGATCCTGCTCGGGGGCATCGGCGCGGTCGTGATCGCGTCGTTCGCGGGCCACTTCGATGTGATGGGCAGCATCCTCGAGCCACCTCCCGTCGGGCGGCTGTTGTTCGGCGTGGCAGCGGTCCTGGTCGGCATCGTGCTCGGGATGCGTGCCATCGCCCGCGTGGGTGGTGGCACGGACGATCCACGGTCGCTCATCCGCGCCGTTCGCCTCGTGTTCCTTGCCCTGGCCGCCTTCGCGGCGGCCGCGGGCTGGTTCATCGGCTCCGCGCTGCCCGTCGTGGTGGCGCTGGTCATCGCCGGCATCGACGTCATCGAGACCACCGTCCTCATGCTCGTGATCCGGCCCCGGAACGACGAGGGCGACGAGCCGACCTGAAGGCGAGCCGACCTGAAGCGGCACGCGAGCGCAGGCCAACGCCCGCCCGATCATGCGCCCGGCGGGTGATCGGGCCAACGAGCGCTCCGATGACGTGCATTTCAGTCACGGAGCGACTGAAATGGCCGCCAAAGGCGCCGTTGGACATGGTTCGGGCCCATTTCCGGTCACTCATCGGCTCGATCATGCGCCCAGCGACTCAGCACGGCCCTCATCGAACTCCGGCCCCTCCCGGCGCGGCCTGTGCCGACCCGGTTCAGTCGAGGAACATCTTGCCTGGATTGAGGATGCCCAAGGGGTCCATGGCCGACTTGATGGCGCGCATGACGCGGACGTAGTCGTCGCCCCGCTGGCGTGGCAGGTAGCCGCGCTTGGCGACGCCAGTGCCGTGCTCACCCGAGATCGTGCCACCCATCTCGAGGACCGCCGCGAACAACTCGGCCCGGACCGCGTCGATGCGTCGCTCCGCGTCGGGGTCCATCCGGTCCATCACGAATGTGGGGTGGAAGTTGCCATCCCCGGCATGCCCGAAGACGCCGACCTTCAGTCCGTGCGCCTTGGAGACCCGTTCGATGATCGCCAGCAACTCCGGTGCCTGGCTGCGTTGCACGCCGATGTCCTCCATGCGCGCCACGCCGGCCTGTTCGAGTGACCAGTGCGCCTTGCGGCGCGCCTCGCGAAGCCAGTCGGCTTCCTGGGGGTCGGTCGCCCGGATGACCTCGGTCGCGCCCGCCGCGGTGCATGCCGCGCCCGCCCGGTCGAGCTCGGACTCGGCAGCGGCACCACCGGCGTCCGACTCGATCATGAGCATCGCGCCCGCGTCCTCGGGCAGCCCGACGTGGAGCGCCGCGTCCACCGCCCGGATGGTGAAGCGGTCCATCAGCTCCAGGGTCACCGGCACGACGCCATCCCGCGTGATGCCGGCGACGGCGGCTCCCGCCTCGGGCACGGACCCGAAGAAGGCCAGCATCGTGAGCTTGGGCGGCGGTGCCGGCAGCAGCCGCAGCGTGGCCTCGGTGATGATGGCGAGCGTGCCCTCGGAGCCGACGAGCAACTGGGTCAGGTCGTAGCCCATCACATCCTTGACCGTCCGGCCGCCGGTCCTGATGACCGACCCGTCGGCTAGCACCACCTCGAGGCCCAGCACGTAGTCCCGTGTGACGCCGTACTTGACGCAGCGCAAGCCGCCGGAGTTCTCGGCCAGGTTGCCGCCGATGGAACAGATCTCGAAGCTTGCCGGGTCTGGCGGGTAGAACATGCCCTGCTCCGCCACGGCGCGACCCAGATCGGCATTGATGATGCCGGGCTGGACCACCACCAGCAGGTTCTCGCGGTCGATCTCCAGGATGGCGCGCATCCCGGTCATGACGATGGTCAAGGCACCCTCGACCGCGATCGCGCCGCCCGAGAGGCCCGAACCGGCCCCCCGGGGGACGACTGGCACCCGATGCGTCGTGGCCAGCCGCATGATCGTGCTGACATCCGCGGTGCTGCCTGGGAACGCGACCCCGAGCGGCATGCCGGGGTGCATGTACTCGGTCTCGTCCCACCGATACGCCTCGGTATCGACCGTGTCGGTCAGCAACCGGAGGTCCGGCAACGCCGCGCGCAGGTCGACCAGGAAGGCGACACCGGATGGATCGTGGACGAGGGAGGAGGCTTGTTCGACGGTCATGCCGTCAGCATTATGACGTCGGGCCACGGGGACCCCGCCCCTGCCGACCCCGAGCCGCCGACAGCTACGTGGGCCGCTGGATCTCCTGGAGCGCCCAGCCGTTGCCGCCGGGATCCGTGAAGTACACGAATCGTCCCCACGGGAACGCCGCGATGTCACTCGCCGCGACGCCCCGCTCGAGCAACTGGTCGCGTGCCGCGGCCACGTCCGCGACGACCATCTGCAGGCCCTCCAGGGATCCGGGTTCCTTCGTGGTGATGCCGGTGCCGATGACGATGGAGCACGCCGAACCAGGTGGCGTCAGCTGCACGAACCGGAGATCATCGTTCACCCGGTGATCATGGTCGGCATTGAAGCCGACCCGGTCGACATAGAACGCCTTGGCCCGATCCACGTCCGACACCGGGACCGCGATGAGTTCCAGCTTCCAGTCCATGACGCCTCCTGTGTGCGATTTGGGTGCGATCGGAGACCTATCGGCGCACCACCTGCTGGACGACCCAGCCATTGCCATCGGGGTCGTGGAAGGCCAGGAACCGGCCCCAGGCGAGATCCTGCACGAGCCCGATGTCGAGGCCACGTCCCTCGAAGTCAGCACGCGCTGCGTCGATGTCCTCGACCACCAGCTGGAGCCCCTGGAGGGTGCCGGGCGCCGACTGTGGGAAGCCCCAACTGCCGATGGCGATGGAACAGCCTGAACCGGGTGGCGTCAGTTGCACGAACCGGACGCCATCGTCCATGGCCTGGTCGAAGTCGACGTGGAAGCCGACCTGCTCGCTGTAGAAGTCGCGCGCGCGGTCGACATCGGTGACTGGTACCGCCACGAGCTCCAGCTTCAGGTCCATCGATCGATCCTCCTTCTGTGCGCACGAGCCGTGATCATCAACGGCCGATGGTCCGACCGCATCTTGTGTCCGACCGCATCTTGTGGGGGATGCGTGACACCTGCTGACTGGTATGGCCGGAGCCGCTATGCTTTCGATCGCAGCACTGTGCCCAGCCGCTGCGTGCCCATCCCTCCACATCGGGGTCCCTGGATGAAGGTCGCCATCGCCAAGGAGACCGCGCCCCTCGAGCGGCGCGTCGCCATCGTTCCGGACGTCATCGGCAAGCTGGTCAAGGCGGGTCTGGACGTGCTCGTCGAATCAGGTGCGGGCGACGGCTCCGCATTCCCAGACTCGGCTTACAGCGCAGCCGGCGCATCGGTCGTGTCGACGGATCAGGCATACACCGCGGCTGACGTCGTGCTGCGGGTCCAGAAGCCATCGACGACCGAGATCGCCCGGATGCGCAGCGGCCAGACGGTGGTCGGACTGTTGCAGCCGCTCATCGATCCGCAGACGAGCAAGGCGCTCGCCGACGCGGGCATCACCGCCATCAGTCTCGATGCGCTGCCGCGCACCCTGTCGCGCGCCCAGACGATGGACGCCCTGTCGTCCCAGGCGAACGTCGGTGGCTACAAGGCCGTGATCGTCGCGGCCGAGGCATACGGTCGGTACTTCCCGTTGCTGACCACGGCTGCCGGCACCGCCAAACCCGCGAACGTGCTCATCCTGGGCATCGGCGTCGCGGGACTCCAGGCGATCGCCACCGCGCGGCGCCTCGGTGCACAGGTCAAGGCCTATGACGTGCGGTCCGAGACCCGGGAGCAGGCGCAGTCGCTGGGCGCCCAGTTCCTGGAGCTCAAGTCGGTCGCGGACGCGGCGGGCACCGGCGGCTACGCCCGCGAGCTGACCGCCGAGGAGC
>JBBSOS010000187.1:0-5822 GCA_038259505.1 Candidatus Limnocylindrales bacterium
ATGCGCACCTCGTGCAGGCCCGTGACGGTCGCGCTCCAGACCAGGCCGCCGTCCGGGTCATGCTCCACGGTCTGGGTGGGGTGCCAGCGCGTCTCGGCGACCCGGGCCGCCACCGGCGCCGCGAAGCGTGCCTCCACGCGGACCCGCGGCTCGTCCGAGATGACATCCCAGGCTGCCAACAGCTCGCGTGCGATGGTCGTGCTGCTGCCCTCGAAGGTGTCGGGCGTCAGCGACGCCTCGAGCACCCGCTCCACCTTGAACGTGCGCCGCGCGTCCCGGCCTTCATCGAGACCGATGAGATACAGCGCCCGATTGAGTGCCGACGGCTCGATGGCGTACGGCCGGACGCGTGCGACACGCGATGGCTTGTCGGGCTCGTACACGCCCCGACCGTACGTGATCTCCACGACACGCCGCTCGGCCCACCCACGCGTGAGGACCCGAAGCACCCGCGTGAAGCGGTCGTTGTGGGGCGTCGTGGCGTACGCGTCAACGGTCGCATGCAGATGTTCGGCCAGCACCGGCGGCAGGATCGCGGCCAGCTTCACGTAGGCCGAGAGCAACTCCGAGTCGTGCTCGTCGGTGGCCTTGACCAGCACCCGGGCAGCGAGGAAGAACGTCGTGGCCTCGGCCAGCGTTAGGGCGAGCGGGGGCAGGAACACGCTCGAATCAAGGCCCCATTTGCCCTTGTCCTGCCAGATGGGCAGCTCGGCATCCGATTCCATGCTCGTGAGATCCCGGTACACCGTGCGCTTGGAGACCCCGATCTGGTCGGCGATCGCCTGGGCCGAGATGCCCGCGGGATGTGCGTGGAGGACCGTGGCCACACGCAGCAGTCGGGCTGCTCGGTCCCACTTGCTGCCTTCGCGATCGACCGCTGGACTCATGTCCGTCTCCTCGATGGGCCCGCCGATGCCGCTGACGTCACGTGGGTGGCTCCACCGCATGGACCTTGGTCCGGTCGAGCGCCGTCAGCTTCGCCGACATCGACCCCTGGATGCCCGACGTCGGCCACGCCTCACCCGGATAGCCACTGATCATGATGGCAGCCTGGCCGAGCTGTCCGTCGGTGAACATCCACCAGTCGAGCGTGCCGCGCCACTCGCTGAGTGGATGGGTCACCGTCAGGAGCTGTCCGCCGGCCAGCCACCGAAGGGGCAGGAACGCGTCGAGCGCGGTCGGCCCGTCGACGGCCGTGCGGCAGTGGCGCGCCCTGGCGCCCTCGACGAGCTCCACCCCCAGGTCCTCGGCAACGATGGCAGGGTCGGTCGCGGTCAGGACCGCCACCACCGGTCCATCGAGCGTCAGCCCATCGCCTGCCATCCGGAAGGGCTCGACCGGGCTCCTCGACGGCCCGAAGCCACCGATGCGCAACCACGCCTCGTCGCCCACCCGCGTGTAGCCCGCACGGGCCGTCGCGAACTCCGACTCGGTGGAGCCGCTCCAGCGTTCATCGAGGCCCTGACGGACGCCCGCGATCGATGCGTTGCCCACGTTCTTGCCGTCGATGGTCGCGGAGGCGCTGATGTCCAGGGTCGCTCCCGGACCGAGCTCCACGGGCGTGTCGCAACCCGGTGGCGTCGCGCTGGCATCGGTCGGACCAAAGCGGGATGGGACCTGGGGCCGGTCACGGATGGCAAGGTCATTCGCGACGGCGGCTCCCCCGAGCAGGAAGGCGGCACCGACACACATCACGACCGCGATGCCGAGCGCATGGAGGAGCCGGCCGTGACCCCGCCAGCCAGGCTGGGTGTCGATGCGCGTCACGCCAAGCGCCGCGAACAGGCTCAGGGACGCGATCGCCAGCACGAGCGCGTACGTGACCTCGAGCGATGGCAGCAGTGTCTGGTCACCGCCAGCGGCCAGGACGCGGATCTCCAGCACCAGCATCGCGCCGACCAGCAGCAACGCGACGAGGCCCAGCCAGACGACGGCAGCCTGTGATCGCCACGTGTCGTGGTCGCCCGGATCGGGCATCGGTGGCCACACGACCGCGATAGCCGCGATGAGCACGGGCGCGAAGGCCGCCGCCGCGACGACCGCATCCCAGGGGCCTCCGGGGCGATACGCGATGAGGATGACCAGGAACAGCCCGGTCCAGAGCGCCAGCAGGCCGATGGCCATCCCCCGGCTCACCTGGCGCCACGGGATGGCCTGGGACTGCGGTCCCACCGCCGGTGGGGGGACGGACCCCGGACTGGCTTGCGGTCCGGGAATGTGTGGGTCGATGGACATGGGCCACGCACGATACCGCGTACCATCCAACCGATGGCCAGGACATTCACGCGCACCATCACGACCCCGGCGGCCGCCCGCATGGTGCGACCCGGATCCCGACCGGTGCTGTCGCTGCTCACCGATTTCGGCTCACGCGATCCGTCTGCGGGCATCATGCGCGCGGTCGTCCTGGGGATCTGTCCCGAGGCCGCCATCGTGGAGATCAGCCACGAGGTCGGCAAGTTCCGGGTCCGGGATGCAGCGCTGCTGCTCTGGTCCTCCGCGCCGTACCTGCCCGTCGGTGCCCACGTGGCTGTCGTGGATCCAGGTGTCGGCACGGAGCGGCGAGCCGTGGCCATGGAGACCGCCCGCGGCGACTTCCTCGTCGGCCCCGACAATGGCCTGTTGCTGCCCGCCGCCGCGCGCCTCGGAGGCATCGTCCGGGTCCACCAACTGGAGAGCCCGCAGTACCGCCTGCCGGTCATCAGCTCCTCGTTCCACGGCCGTGACATCTTCGCGCCGGCTGGGGCACATCTGGTCATGGGCGTGCCTCTCGAGTTCATGGGCACTGCCATCGATCCGCGGTCGTTGCGGATGCTCGACTGGCCGGAGCCAGAGGTCCACCCCGGTGTCCTCGTGTCGTCGATCATCTATGTCGACAGTTTCGGCAACGTCAAGCTCTCGGCGCTCGCGAGCCACCTGTTCGGGGCCATGGGTCCCCTGGGCATGGGCGAGCCGGTCTTCGTCCGGGTGACCGATGCCCTGGGTACCGCCGACCTGGAGCTGAACTGGGTCGATACGTTCGGCAACGTGCCGCCGGGGCAGGCACTCCTGTACGAAGACTCCTACGGTCGGCTGACCATCGCGGTCAACCAGGGCTCGGCGGCCGACCTGCTCGAGCTGCGCGAGGATGCGGAGGTGGTCATCACCAGGGTGCCGCTGCCTGCTTCGACCGGTGAGCCCGGATGGTTCGATGCATCCGCCATGGACCCTCCCGGGATGCTCCCGGACCCCTACGCGCCGGTCGGATACGGGCCTCCTGACGCGTGGCAGGGTGACGCCGCGCCCAGGTAGCGGTTGCGGCCACTGGCTGGCCCCCCGGGCCGATCTGGCTGTGGCCAGGCCTCAGGCTCCGCGCCCGGCCCCGCTCATGACTGGCTGGGTCGGCGGGGCGCCCGGTGGGCCAGCGAGGTCATCGGTCGTATCCCGTGAGATGACCGATGCCTCGATGGCGTCGTCGAAGCCGCTCACGAAGGCCCTCCCGTCCCTGGCCGTCGCGATCCGGTCGCGCCCGGCCCGCTTGGCTGCATAGCACGCCCGGTCCGCGGCGAGCACCAAGCCAGCGCTGTCCGACGCATCGCCCGGGAATGTGGCGACGCCCACCGAGCACGAGATCCGATGGATGGCATCCGGATCTGCGCCCAGGTCCCTGATGGCGCGGCTGACGCGGGTGGCCACGCCGAGGGCGCCAGGGCCTTCGGTGCCCGGCAGGATGAGCGCGAACTCGTCGCCGCCGTAGCGGAATACCTCGTCGCTCTCCCGGCAGACGGCCCGCAGCGATGCGGCGATGGTCGTCAGCAGTTGGTTGCCCGCCTCGTGCCCGCTGTGGTCGTTGAAGGCCTTGAAGCCGTCCAGGGCCAGGATGAGCAGGCTGAAGGGTGCAGCCCGACTGACCCAGTGGGCCATGTGATCCCGGAACGTGCCCTGGTTCTTGAGGCCCGTCAGCGAGTCCGTCTGGGCGCGCAGCTCGGCCGCCTGGTGCTCGTCGGCGTTCTGGAGTGCGATGGACACGTGGCCCGCGAACAGCGCGACCAGCTCCAGCTCGGTGTCGTCGAAGCGTGCATCCGGGCCTCGTCGGGCAAGCGTCAGGGTACCCGTCACCCCGTCCGGACCGCGCAACGGAGTGACCACCAGGGCGTCGTCCTGCCAGCCGCGGGCGAGATGCATGCTCCGCGGAGGAGGCACGTTGCCCTGGAGCCGCAGGGTCGCTGCATGACGGACCACCCAATCGCTGATCGCTCGCGCATCCGGCCGATCGCCCGGGATGAGCAGCTCGGGGTCATCGCCCCGGGAGAACAGCGTCTGGAGGACGCCCGAGCCTGGGTCACGGATGGCGAGCGCGAGCATGTCCACGCGTACCAGGCCCCCGATGCGCTCGGCGATCTCCTCCATCACTGCCCGCGGGTCGAGCGTGGACAGAATCGATTCTGTCGCCCGCAGCAGCTCCCGCTGCGCATCCAGCTGGCGTGCCAGGAGCTCCGACTGCGCCCGAAGCAACTGGGTCGTGTCCGCATTGGCCATCGCCTGGGCCGCCATCGATGCGTAGATCTCGAGGTACCGCAGGTCGTCCGGGATGAACTGGTCGAGCCCGAGCTTCGAGAGCACGATGACACCGATGATCCGGTCGTCGAAGCGCATCGGCGCGAGGATCATCGATTCATCGAGATCCGGCTCGGTATCCGGGATGGTCTCCACCCGCGGGTCATGAGCGGCGTCGGGCAGGAACTCCGCGATGCCGTGCTCGGCGACCCAACCGGTGATGCCCTGACCGACCCGGACCCGGAGCTGCTCCCCGAATTCGCCGACGTACTCCCCGAGCTCGCCGCGCCAGGCGACCGGGATGGCGTCCTGGCCCTGGATCCGGTACACCCGAACGTTGTGATAATCGATAAGCTGACGCAGCTCGGTGCAGATCGCGTGGCCGATCTCGCTGACCGTCGTCAGGCGTCCGAGCCGCGTGCCCAGCTTCTGGATGGACCGCAGTTGCTCGCCCCATACGACGAGCTGGTCCTCGTGCGGGCGGCGCGCCTCGGCGCCGTCGGCTCCTGCACCGCTGCGGGCCCCCGCGCTGGAACCGCCCATGGCGCCACTGGTGCGTGTGCGGGTCCGTCGTGGGCCCGCAGTGGCCGCGGCTGCGGCCAGGAACGATGCCAGGTCGCTGGTCCTGAACCGTCGATCTCCGCGCGCGTTGATCCGGACGCAGCGCAGTCGTCCCCCGTTGGTCCACGCCCGGATGGTGTTGGGGTGGACGCCCAGGTATCGGGCAGCGCCCGTGACGGTGAGCATGGTCGTCGACGTTCGGGTCGGGATGAGTCGGTCTCCGGGGCTCGGACTGTGAGGTCGTGTCAGGAACGCAGCCTATCTCGCGGTCGCACGGGCCGCCATGGGAGCAAAGTACCCGCGGTCCCCGGCCGCCTTCACGGGGCCCTGCGGCACGGGCGGTTCAGCGGCGGGTGAGCCGCACGACGAGCGTGGTGCCAGCGACCGTCACGAGCCCCAGCAGCACCACACCGAGAGCGATCTCCACGGGTGAGCCCACGAGGCCTGGGCCGCCACCATCCGACCGAGGGTCGCCGGTGCCGGTGAGCACGCCGGGCGACGCGTCAGGGTACTGCGCCCGGGAGACCGATCCGCCACCGAGGAGCAGGACCGTCCACAGGGCGAGCACCAGCAGCATGCGCGTCGATGTCCGTTTCACAGGTGCATCACGAGTGCCACCATGCCCGCAGCGAGACAGCCCATGCCCACGACCAGCAGCCCAGCCGCGGCCTGCACCGACCGGCGACGCTCCGAGCCCAGGATGCGCATCGCTTCGTCGGGGGCCA
>JBBSOS010000188.1:0-5803 GCA_038259505.1 Candidatus Limnocylindrales bacterium
CATCGACCTCACGCACCTCGAGCTGGCCCAGGAGCGCCACGGCAAGCTCGCCCGGCGAGCGCTAGAACCATGCCCGTTCGAACGGCACCCGTGTCGTGGCATGGCAGGACTGCACCGGTGTCGGATGGTGGCCGGGCGGCGCGGGCGGTGCGCGCTGGGTGTCCGCCGTCAGCGCGGCGGCCGCATTCATACCATCACTTCCCGGACATAGCCGGGGAGCAACACGCCCAAGATGGTGCCCAGAGCGGGCACGAGGGTGTCGTGGATGCCGCTGCCGATGCGCGACTGGTGGATGAGGGAGTTGTACAGGTCGCGGGTCCAGTCCGGCCCGACGACGTTGTCGGCACCCGGCGGTCCTGCGTACGCGGTGGCCAGGATGGTCACGATACCGGCGATGGCGAGCACGGCCACGAACGCCATCAGCGCACCCGACCCGATGTCATCGAGCATCTTGTAGCGCGTCACGCCCTGGGGGCCGCGGACGCTCACCCACGCCAGGATGACGGACGCGATCAGCCCCCCGATGTAGAGGATGGCGAACGCCGCCATGTGGTCCCAATCAGCGCTGTAGGAGTTCCACTGGTGGGTGAGATAGTCGCCGAAGGGCACGCTGAGCAGCGCCGCCACGACGAACACGAGGAACCAGGCCCCGAGCATCAGCAGGCTGCGGATGACCCCCCACAGGAACCCCAGCACGAACGCGCCGGCGATGAGGAGCACCAGCACGATGTCGATACTGGTCATCGATACCTCTGTCCATGCACCGCGCGAACCCTATCAGGCTCGCCGACGTGCGCCAAGACGTTGCTGCACCGCGGCCTCGATGGCTATGACTCGTTCGTTCAGTCCGGCGTCGTCGAGCGGCTGATCACCGGGCTCGAAGCGGAGCCGCCAGGTGAGGCCGACCTCGTCGTCCCCGAGCGGCGGACCCTGGTACCGGTCGATGAGCTGGCACGCGGCGAGGCGCGGCCCGCCCAGCTCCACGATGATGTCGCCGAACACGCCGGCCGGTTGCGGTTCGCCGGTCACGAACCCCAGGTCGCGCTCCACCGCGGGCAGCCGTTCCAGCTCCCCCACATGGGACCGGTCACGCGTCAGGCGTGCCAGGCCCTCGACGTCGATCTCCCCGAAGACCACGTGTGAGGCGCGCACCCCGTACGCGACCAGCAACGATGGATGGATCTCGCCGACACGGCCCAGGACCATCCGGTCGCCATCGCCCAGATCGATGACCACGACGGCGGTCCGTCCCGGATGATCGACGGCCGCGCGGATGGGGGCCGGCTCGTAGCGTGGTCGCAGGTGACCGAGCCGGGCGACGAGGGCCTCGACGATACCCTTGACATCGGCCACGTCCCATGCACGGTGGGCCGCGGCCCACGTGGCGGGGCGTGCTGCACCCGCCAGCAGCAGGCTGAAGCGAGGGGTCTCGTGGGGCACTCCGTCGCGCCGCTCGTGGACCGGACCGTGCTCGAAGACGGCCACGTCGGTGCGCCGCTGGCGCTCATTGTCGACCAGTACCCGGAGCAAGCCCGGAAGGACGGAACGGCGCAACTCGGAGTGGTCGGCCGTCACCGGGTTCACGGCCCGGATGGTGGCCTCGTCATCGACCCCGTAGCCCAGGCGATGGTGGTCCTCGGGCCCGATGAGCCCATGCGTGACGACCTCCGTGAGTCCGGCACCCGAGAGCAGGTCCCGGACCTGGTCGACCGTCCGGCGTGGGTCCGGTCGGTAGGCCGGCATCGTCGTCGCGGGCAGGGTCCCAGGGAGCGACTCGTAGCCCCGGACGCGCGCCACCTCTTCGGCGATGTCCGCCTCGATGGCCAGGTCGCGGCGATGGGCCGGGATGACGGCCACGATGGCGCCCGACGCATCCGCATCGACAGGGACGGCGTGGCCACCGGCGGTCACCGGGATCGAGTCCCCGGGTGTGGCGGGCTCGGTGGCGACCTCCACCCGGGCCAGCAGGGCGACCTGCTCCTCGCGCGGGATGTCCAGACCCAGCAGGCGCGACACGCGGGCCGGGCGGAAGGGTACCCGGACCGCCGGCCGCTCCGTGGGATGGGTGTCGATGACACCGACCGCGGCACGCCCGCCCGCCCAGTCGAGGATCAGCTGGGCGGCACGGTCGGCTCCGATCCGGGCAAGTCGGTGCTCTTGGCCCTTCTCGAAGCGCAGGCTGGCCTCGCTCCGGAGGGCGAACCGGAAGGCAGACCGACGGATGTTCACGGGGTCGAAGATGGCTGACTCCACGATGATCTGGGTCGTGGTGTCGGATACCTCGCTCGTCAGGCCACCCATGACCCCCGCCATGCCCAGGGGGCCGCTCCGGTCCGCGATGAGCAGCACGTCGGGGTCGAGGGTCCGCTCCACGTGGTCGAGGGTCGTGATGCGCTCGTCCTGCTGTGCAACCCGGACGACGATGTGGCCGTCCGCGACCACAGCCGCATCAAAGGTGTGGATGGGCTTGCCCAACTCGAGCATCACGTAGTTGCTGGCATCCACGACATTGCTGATGGGGCGGATGCCGGCCGCCAGCAGCCGCCGCCCGATGGCGAACGGCGAGGGGCCCACGGTGACGCCGTCCAGGTACCGGGCCACGAAGCGGGGACAGCGCTGTGTGTCCTGGACGTCCACCGAGATGTGCTCGGACGTGGCATCGCCCGTCTCGGTGACCACGATCTCCGGCCAGCGGAGTGGTGCCCCGGTGGCTGCCGCGACCTCCCGTGCGAGTCCCACGATGGACAGCGCGTCACCCCGGTTGGGCTTGACGTCGATGTCCAGGACCACGTCCCCCACGAGCGACTCGAGTGGCGCGCCGATGGGTGCGTCCGGCGGCAGGATGAGGATGCCATCGGCATCCGACGAGAGACCCAGCTCGTCACCAGAGCACAGCATCCCCTGGCTCTCGACGCCCGCAAGGCGGGCGATGCCGATGTGACGATCGCCCGGCAGCACCGACCCCACGATCGCCACGGGCACCCGTTGACCGGCCGCGATGTTGGTCGCACCGCACACGATGGAGAGCGATGCCTCCCCTGCCCCAACGGTCACGGTCGTGAGTGACAGGCGGGTCGAGTTCGGGTGGCGCTCCACACCCAGCAGCTCGCCGATGACGACGTTCGTCCAGCCCGTGCCCAGACGTTCGAGGCCCTTGACCTCCATGCCCAGCACGGTCAGCCGGTCAGCCAACGCCTCCGGTGACAGGTCGATGTCCACGTACTCGCGCAACCAGGACAGGGGCACTCGCATGGCTAGAACCGCTCCACGAAGCGCAGGTCGTTGGCCAGGAAGGCGCGGATGTCGCGGATGCCGTAGCGCAGCATGGCGATCCGGTCGGTGCCCATGCCGAACGCGAACCCCTGGTATCGCTCAGGGTCGATGCCGCCATTGACGAGGACGACCGGATGGACCATGCCCGCACCCAGGATGGTCATCCAGCCACTCCGTCCACACGCAGGACAACCGGATCCCTCGCATACCACGCACCCGATGTCGAAGGCGACCGAGGGTTCCGTGAACGGGTAGTAGCCGGGCCGGAACCGCGTCGGGCGCCCGGCGCCGAACATCGCGTGGGCGAACGCATCGAGCAGCCCCCGGAGGGTGGCCATGCTGGTGCCCTCGTCGACCATGAGTCCCTCCACCTGGAAGAACTCGAAGCCATGGCTCGCGTCGACCTGCTCGTAGCGGTAGCAGCGCCCGGGGGTCAGGATCCGGATGGGCGGCTCAGACGCACGCATCGCCCGGATCTGGCCAGGTGAGGTGTGGGTCCGCAGCAGCCACCGGGCCGATCCCGGGGCAGGGTCCGGATCGGCCACGTAGATGGTGTCCCACAGGTCGCGGGCGGGGTGGTCGGCAGGGATGTTGAGCGCCTCGAAGTTGAGCGCGTCGGTCTCGACCTCCGGGCTGTCGACGACGACGAAGCCGAACTGACCGAGGACCCGTGCGATCTCGCGCTCGGTCTCCCGGATGGGGTGCAGGCCACCCTGCCAGCGGGCACGACCGGGCAGGGTCGGATCCAGTCGTTGGGTGGCCAGCCGCACCTCGAGCTCGATGGCCTCGAGTCGTTCTCGCCGACTGGAGATGGCGGACTCGATCGCTTCCCGGATGGGGTTCGCGAGTGCGCCGACCAGGGGGCGATCCTCTGCCGGCAGCGCTCCGATGCCGCCCATCAGGGACCGCAGGGAACCCTTCCGGCCCAGCACCTCCGTATCCACTGCCGAGAGTGCGTCGGGGGTGGTCGCGGCAGCGACGGCGTCGAGCGCCGCGTCGCGCAGAGCGTCGAGCTGGGTACGGAAGGACGGCAGGTCCACGATGCTCAGCGATCCTGGGGTCAGCGAGCCTTCGCGACGGATTACTGGGCCTTCGCGACCTCGACGATGCGGCTGAACGTGGCCGCATCACGCACCGCGACATCGGCGAGGATCTTGCGGTCGAGCGCGATGCCGGCGTCCTTCAGGGCGCGGATCAGCTTGCTGTAGGTGACGCCATTGAGCCGCGCGGCGGCATTGAGACGCACGATCCAGAGGGCTCGCATCTGACGCTTTCGCTCCTTGCGGCCACGATAAGCGTACGCCAGGGCATGCAGCTGTGCCTCACGTGCCGGTCGGATGAGCTTCGAGCGAGTGCCGCGTCGACCTTCGGCATCCTTGAGCAGTCGCTTGTGTCGCTTGTGTGCCGCGACGCCGCGCTTGACGCGTGCCATCTGGTGATACTCCTAGAGGTACGGCAGCAGGCGAGCGATGGCGCGCGCGCTGGTGGGGTCGACGATGGCCTTGCCCGCGTAGCGGCGCGTCCGGCTGGAGGACTTGATCTCCAGGTGGTGACCCCGCCAGGACTTGACGCGGTAGACCTTGCCGCTGCCGGTCAGGCCGAAGCGCTTCTGGGCGCCCTTGTGGGTCTTCATCTTGGGCATCTGGCTCAGCCTCCTGCCGCCGGCACTGCCGGGGACGGCTCAACGGGGGCCGGCGGCTGCGAGACCCCCTCGGGAGCGACCTCGTCGCGCGTCGGCGTCTGGATGATCTTTGGTTTGTGCGTGGAGGCCACTGTCATGGACATCGACTTGCCCTCCAGCAGTGGCTGCCGGTCGACCGTGCCGTGCTCCTTGATGTCCTCACCGAACCGTGTCAGCAGATCTCGCCCGATGTATGCGTGACTCACCTCACGGCCGCGGAATTGGCAGGTGACCTTCACCCGGTCCCCGTCTTCCAGGAACTGGATCGCTCGACGCACCTTGGTGTCGAAGTCGCCCTTGCCGATCTTGGGCTTGAGGCGGATCTCCTTGAACTCGACAGAACGCTGGTTCCGCCGCGCTTCCTTCTCCTTGCGCGCCTGTTCGTACTTGAACTGGCCATAGTCGAGGAACTTGACGACGGGTGGGGCCGCTGTGGGGGCTACCTCTACGAGGTCGTATCCCCGCTCCTGCGCGGTCTGGAGGGCCTGGAACGTGGGCATCACGCCAAGCTGGCTTCCGTCTTCGTCGACGACCCGGACATTGGGGACACGGATCATCTCGTTGATGCGCAGGTCTTTGCTCAGACTGGTTCCCTCACCGATACGTTCCGACGACATGCAGCGGCTGCCGCGCCCACGTTGAGACCGCGATGCCCACTGGCTTGGGGACTATATCATGCACGGTCACGCGGCCGCAACGACGAGCCCATCATGTCCGGGCGTCAGGGCCGTGGTCGCGGGGCGTCCGTCCGTGCGGCCCCCTGATCAGGCGTCTGGAGTCGCTCCGAGCTCAGGCAGGGGTACGGTCCGCAGACTCGGTCGCCAGCCGGTCCGCGAGGATCTCCCAGTC
>JBBSOS010000189.1:0-5788 GCA_038259505.1 Candidatus Limnocylindrales bacterium
GGGGTGGCGTGCCCGTGAGCCGGGCGACATCGTCCGTGATCCCTGCCGCCATGCCGAGCCGTGCCGCGGTGTAGATGCCCAGGGTGACGGCCACCATGCCCCGGGGCATGCCACGCCGTCGCATGTGTCGCCAATAGCTGACGGGGTTCGGGTCGGCGTACCGGATCGGCCGCTCGAGGACCTCGGAGGGCGTCGCTGCGCACTGGTCGTAGGTCAGGGCCGACGCGCCCGTGGGGGTGTATGCCTGGCCAGCGTGCCCCGCTTCGGTCAGGGCCACGGCCGCGACATCTCGCGCATCGACGTGCGCGGTGCGAGACCGCCGTCCGGCCGGCACGAAGATCTCGTCGCGGTCGCGGATCTCGGGCGCATGGGTGGTCGAGAGGTTCTGCATGAAGTACGCGGCCCGGATGAAGGTCCACCCCATGCCCGAGGCGCGGAGATATGCCTCGATCTTGTGATGGGGCACGAACCGGTTCTTGTCGGCTCCCTGGATCGACAGGAACACCACGTGCCGGACCCCCTTGGCCTCGGCGGCGACGAGGGCGGGCCTGATGACGCCGCTGACATCAGAGATGGCCGGCGGTCCATGCACCCAGGTCACGGACGGCCGCCCGGACCGGAACGCCCCCGGCCACCAGGTCCTCCACGATCGCGGATCCGACATTGCCCGTCGCGCCCGTGACCAGGATGGGAGCGCTCATGTCGCCACGCCCAGTGGCTGGTTGCCCGCCGTGAGGGACCGCCAGATCGCGCTCATGACGCGCCCGACCCACGCAGTGTCCAACTGGTGCCCCATCAACGCCCGAGCCAGCAGGCTGCCGAACAGCATGGCATCGACGACCTCGATGTCGGCGTCCGCGGATACCTCGCCCGACGCGACTGCCTTCGTCAGGACCCCCTGCACGACCTGCGACCGTGGCCGGAGCAATGTGCCCCGGAGCACGTCGGTCAGGAGCGCGTCCTGGCGAGTGTGAGCCAGCAGGGACCCGATGACGGTCATCGCCCCTGGCCTGGCAAGGGCGGCCGCGGCACCTTCGAGGAGTGCTGAGACGGCCGCCCTTGCATCCCCAGCCGGACTGTCGGGAGGGACACCGTCGGGAGGCGCGCCGTCGGCGTGCAGCAGCGCGTCAACCACGAGCTCCTGCTTCGAGGCGAACCGTCGGTAGATCGTGGGCCGTCCGACCCTGGCTCGCTCGGCGACCGCTGCCATGCTCAGAGCGTCATAGCCGACCTCGCCCAGGATGGCCATGGTGGCCCGCCTGATCGCCGTATCCGCGGTCCTGCTTCGGGGTCGGCCAGGAGGCGTACCGACGATGGTCATGCCGCAGACGCCGGGGCAGCGTCGGTACCGACCTCGATGCGCACGATGTGGATCTCGTTGGCGGCTATCACCCGGCCTGCGGGTGTCAACTGTCCGGTGGCGTCGACCTCCACGCCGAATCCTTCCAGCATCCGCCGGCCACGGCTCGCGACGTTGAGCGCGATGGTCTCGTCGTAGTCCGGATCGGTCGGCGCGACGATGCGCGCACGAGCGTCCTTCCAGGCGCCGTCGAGGCGAACCTGCACGGGGGTCTCACCGACCATGTTCCGCCACCAGCGATACGTGGGTGATGTCACGACCACGACCACAGAGCCCTGGCGCCCGTAGCCGACGGGTGTCTCGTACCACTTCCCGGACGTCCGTCCCTGGAACCGGAGCAGCATCAGCGAACGTCCCATACGGCCGCCGTTGCCTCGTCCCAGCCACCAGCGGACGAGGGGGTTGAGGGCCCCGATCACCTTCTGCATCACCTTGAACCGTCGAGTCTCGGTGAATGGGGTGGGGGCGGTCGGAGTGACGTGGTCGTTGGCCATCATGACCTCATGATATCGTTACAGCACTGCAACGATATCAGGACGAGTCACCGGAACCGTGTCCTTCCTCAGGGTGCCGTTGACCTTCCCCGACGTGTCGGGAGCATCGGCCAACAGGTTTGCACGATCAGCGAACAGGAAAGTCTCGCCGGTGGTTCCTCATGGCCCCTCATCGGTCCAGGCCCTCCCCAGCCGCACGCATCTGCCGGTCTACGCGCAAAGCGGTCACTGGGAGACCCTCGGCGGCGGATCCAGCGCCACATCCATCGCCTGCATGTTCGCTGATCGTGAAGATCCGCGCGTCCCGAAACCGCTCCCGCAGATGTGGCACCGATCAAGGCCGGATAGCAGGCGTCTCATGGATCGGGACATCCCCACACCGTATCGGTCGCAACCATAGGCTTCTTCCACCCGCCTCAGGAACCCTCCAACGGCGTCCAGGAGCGTTCCAGGGCGTGGACTAGGCCGACCATGGCCCGGTTCAGTGGCACAGCGAGCGAGTGGCCGTCAGCCGCCCGGACCACGGCGCCGCAGATGGTATCGATCTCGGTGAGCCGCTCCGCCTGGACGTCCTGGAGCATCGACGACCGACCAGCGCCACCATTCGCGATCACAGCGTGGATGCGTTCGATGCGCTCGGTCTCGTCGATGTCATAGCCCTGTGCTCGGGCCACGCGAACGGTCTCGCGAGCCAGCTCGTCGATGACCTCCAGGAGCCCGGGTCCACCCAGTCGGCCCGTCACCGATCCCGTCAGGGAGGAAGTGGGCAGGGTCGCCGCGTTGAGGACCAGCTTCTTCCAGATCTCGGTCTTGACCGCAGTCGTCGCGGTCACATCCAACCCAGCAGCCTGCAGCACTGCCGCGACCCGTTGAGCCCCGGCGAGGGAGTCGCCATCGCGGTATGGGCCGACGAATGTGGGGCCCCTCCCGGTGTGTCGGACATGGCCCGGCTCGACGACCGTCGCACTGTGGTACGTCACGCCCACTGCCAATTGCGCGGCGGGCACCACCTCGGCCAGGATGTCCGCGTTGCCCCAGCCGTTCTGGAGCGAGACAACGACCGTATCGGGTCCCATCAGGGGCGCCAGCATGCCGGCCGCCGACCGGGTGTGCGCGGCCTTCACGAAGATGAGCACGATGTCGGCCGGACCGATGGACGCAGCGTCGTCCGTGGCCGTGATGGGCACCGTGCGCTCACCGTCCGCCGTCGTGATTCGCAGCCCATCGCGCGCGACGGCAGACAGCACCTCCGGTGACACGTCCACGATCGTCGTTGTGCGACCCGATTCCGCGATGGCAGCCGCGAAGGCGCCACCCATGGCTCCGCCGCCAACGACCACGACCTGTTGACTCACGCCGTTACTCCCATCTCGATGATGACCTTCTCGGTCGACTGTGGCTGGTCATGGGCGAGCGCGAACGCCTCGGCCGCACGCTCGAACGGGAACCGGTGGCTGATGAGCAGCCCCGTCCGTTCCGGCTGGCGCTGAACGAGCCGCACGGCATCGCCGAACCGGCCCATGTTGTTGCGCGACCCCACGATGGTCAGCTCCTTGCGGGTCAGCTCCACCATGGGGATCGAGACGCTCTGGCGCGAGAGACCCACCACCACGACGGTGCCGGAGCTGGCTACCACGTCGATGGCCTGCTCCACGACCGCGGGCACCCCGGTCGCCTCCACGGCGATGGTCGGCCCCTCGCCATGCGTCCAATCCTGGATCGCCGTCTGGATCGCCTCCGGTGGCTCGCTGGCACTGGCGTCGACGACGACCTCCGCGCCCAGTTCCCGCGCCAGCGCGAGCCGGGAAGCGAGCCGGTCGATGACGAGGACCCGCGCGCCGAGATCGGTTGCGCCCAGCAGGACGGCCTGGCCGATGGGCCCGGCGCCGAATACCACGACCGTGTCTTCCGCGGTCATGGCGCTGCGGGCGATCGCCTGGAGCCCGATGGACATCGGCTCGACCAGTGCCGCGAGCGGTGGCGTCAAGTCGCCCGCGGGATAGAGCAGTCCGGCGTGCACAGCGAGTCGGTCCGCGAGTGCCCCATCGATCTGCGCGCCGTAGGTGCGCATTCGCAGGCAGCAGTTGCCCCGGCCCCGTCGGCAGGGCAGGCACTCGCCGCACATCAGCAGCGGCTCGACCGCCACCAGCTCCCCGACATGAGCCGGTCCCTGGTACCCCTGGGGCAGGGTCAGGACCCGGCCCGCGAACTCATGGCCCTGGACATTGGGAAAGTGGGCATACGGATGCTGGCCCGTGAACAGATGGATGTCCGACCCGCAGATGCCCACCGCTTCGATGGCCAAGAGGGCGTCATCAGGTCCCGGCTCGGGCTCCGGACCGTCCTGCATCTCGACCGAACCAGGCGCCACGGTCACCAGTCGTCGTATCACTCGCGCCTCCTGACTCGTCGAGAACCCACTTGACACGGCTCCCCGGTTCGTGGTGGTATGCCACATGCCGCGTGCCGGATCGCAACCCGGACGCTACCGACTGGGGACCCGGTCGTCAAGCACCCGCGTTGGAGGCCACATCGGATGCAATCCACCGGCAACCGAACCACACCCGAGCGGTTGGTTGCCGAGTTGCCGCGCGAAGAGACGCTTGCCAACCGCGTCGTGGTGGAATTGGAGCGCCTGATCGTGGAGAGTCGCCTGGGGGAAGGGGACCGGCTGCCATCAGAACGCGAGCTGGCCGGGCAGTTCGGTGTCAGTCGGACCGTGGTGCGGGAGGCGGTCCGGGCGCTCGCCGCACGCAGGCTGGTCGAAGTCGAAGGCGGCCGCGGCACTGTCGTCCGGGCACCCACCGCCCAGGCGGCGGCAGAGTCGATGCGACTGCTGCTCCGGGTGCAGTCGGATGGCGCTGACGCGGAGAAGGTGACCGAGGTCCGACGGGTCCTCGAGAACGAGATCGCATCCCTGGCCGCAGCCCGACGGACCGCCAACGATGTGCTCGCGCTGGAGGCCATCGTCGATGCTGCCGAAGCGCACCTCGACGACCCGGACGCGTTCGTGAAGGAGGACGTGGGGTTCCACGCAGCCCTTGCTGGCGCGACCCACAACGAGCTGTTCTCGATCATCCTCGACTCCCTGTCCCAGGTGATGCTCGAGGTGCGCCTGCTCGCGCTGCGCATCCCTGGCACCCCGCGCCGCAGCCTGGTGCACCATCGTGCGGTCCTGGATGCCGTCCGGTCGGGTGATCCGGAGCTTGCACGACAGGCGATGGATAGCCACATGGATGAAGCGCGCCAGACTCTGCAGGCAGCCGTCGCGCCGGCCTCGGACGCGTGACACAGCTCGGCGGCAGGAGTTTGTGACCATCGTGGGAGGCCCCGGCGCGGGGTTCATCGCCCCAACTCCCTGTCAGCACCAGTGCCGATGGTGGGTGCCGGGTGTCCGTGAGTGGTGCACGGCGCGCGCCCGGCATCTATGACCTGTTCACGCATCACGGCATACAGCCGCACGACATCGCAGCAGCGGCACGCCGAGCCATCGCGACGAGGGATCGTCGCGGCCCGAAGGGAGCCCCATGACCACCCGGATCCGCTATCTCGGCATCGCCGCCTACGAGATCGTGAGTGATCGCCACCGGATACTCATGGATCCGTTCCTGACCGGCAATCCCGTGGCCCCGGTCGGCCCGGACGACCTGGAGCGGCCGGACGTCATCCTGGTCTCGCATTCGCCCATCGACCACCTGGGCGACACCGCCGCGATCGCCATCCGCACGGGGGCACCCGTGGTCTGCGGCCAGGACAGCAAGGCGTTGCTCCTGGAACGGGGCGTCCCGGCGCCCCAGATCAGAACGACCATCTGGGGCATCCAGGTCCGGGTCGGTGGCGTCCATGTCCGGCCCATCGAGTGCCACCACTGGGCCATGGCCATGCTGGCGGGTGGGCGCTCGGTCACGGGCTCGCCGCTGTCGTTCATCGTCGA